>WREK01000122.1 GCA_009779355.1 Betaproteobacteria bacterium
AGACGTTCCGCTCGCTCTTGGACAGCACATTCTTCAAGACGGGGACGACGCTGGCGTTCGGCACATTGACGTTCGCGTTCCTGCTGGGGTTCATGCCCAACGAACGGGTGAAGGTCAGGCCTGCGCTCATCGGCGGATTCGTGACGATTGTCCTGTTCATCGTGTGGCTGAAAATCTGCACGATGCTGCAAGTAGGCATCGCAAAGTACAGCGCGTTGTACGGCGGTTTCGCGGTGTTGCCGATTTTGCTTTTGTGGGTGCAGATGAGTTGGCAGATTGTGTTGCTGGGCGCGGAGATTGCGTTTGCCGCGCAGAACCGCGACACCTACGTCCTTGAGCAATACGCGACCGGGGCGAGCCTGCGCGCGCGGCTGATGTTCGCGCTCGCGTTGTGCGCCGAGGCCGCGCGGCAGGCCAAGACGCCGGAAGGCGGGCCGTTCGCGGCGGAGGCGTTCGCGCAGGAAAAGGGCATCCCGCACCGCCTCGCGCGTGAGGTGCTGGAGACCTTGACACGCAACCGTATCTTCGCCCGCGTGACGGACACGCCGGGGCATTATCTCCTCTACAAGTGCGGCGATAGCATGACCGTCGCCGAGATCGTCAACGTGTTCCTCAACAACGGCGAATCGCCCTCCACGCTGGGCCTCGACAACCTTGGGCTCGAAGCCCAGGAGCTCGACAAAACGCTCGATGATGTCATCGGGAAGTGTTTGGCAATGCCTGTGGCTTAGGGCTTTCAGACCTCACACGCTCTAAACACAAAAAAGCGTAAAACCCTAATAAAATCAACATATTCAGCGTATAACGTGGTCTCCATCTCTTTGCTACGCAATCAAAATTCGACACATTTCTTGCATAAAACGTATATAATTATGGCGGAACTCTGGCGGAATAGCAAGTAAAAAATGCTTAAATCTTATACGACGATTGCGGCGGAAAGCCTTCGCTCCGTCCGTTTACTCCGTCGGCCAAAAGAGCCGATGGAGGTAGATAATGATGGCACTTTTTTAATCCTCTCATGGGGGCTATAAAGTTTGGGATGATGGCTATAGCAGGGCTTATGGAGTCCCTCCCCGTCACGGATTCCCATCCACCCCCTAATCTACCTGTTTTTGCCAAAAGCCAACATCCGAGTTTATTATTCTCCCATGAGCGAAAGCCTGCCCATCATAAACGGGGGCGGGGTTTGTGAAGAGTGGTGTAACACAGTTTTTTTGTCGGACAAGGGAAAAAACGGAAGGAGTTGTAATGGGCAATAAGAACAGCGGGCGCAGGTACAAGCCGATTGTCGGCAAACCGAAACCCATTAGGGCACAGCAACCGGACGGGGGGGACACGGCTGCTGAAACGTGCGAAAAAAGTCTTCCCTCAACTCTCCGCTGACTGACCATCATGCACGCCTACCTCCTTAAAATCGATTATGCCGTGAACCGACTCCGATGCTCCAAGCAGACGGTTTACAACATGATGCGCGGGGGCCTGCACGGGAAACTGACGAGCGTGTCGCTGGTCAACCTGCTGAACCTGTCGCGCCGTGCGGGCCAATCGCCGATAGACTTCATCCCGGATGACCTGATGACGCCCGACGACGTGGCGCGGCAGATATTCCCGCACAACGGAGACACCGCCAGCGCACGGCGCAGTGTCCTGTCGCTCCTGAAAGGCAGGCGCAAGGACCCGCTCCCGCATTATCGCCTGAACGTCCACACCGTCCGCGTTCGCAAGACATCCCTCCATAGGATTACAGGGAAAAACAGGAAATGTCATTTCTACGCTTACTCGACGACTTTGATTTCTACGGAAACATTGGGGACAATGAGGGGGATGATATTCCATACTTCTTTACGGATCCTGCTCTCATAGTGCTTCGCCACAACCTTATTTCCTGTGTGAATGGTGATGACATACTTCTCGTAGCCAGCAACTCCACTTTGAACGCATTCCACGTTCCACGTCAATGCTGGCGTAAACTCGGGAAAATTCAATACTTTTTCAATCTGTGGCATTGCGGCACATACATCGGTTTGAAGCTTGTGTTCCGTTGTCTTTTGACTTTCCCAATCGACTGTTTCTATCCATTTAGAATGCTCGACACCTTCAACCTTCAATAGTTTGGTGTCTTCACAACCTATGAGTTTAATCATTTTTCTTGCGAGAGTTTCCTGGCTCATGTTTTTCTCCTTTGTTTGTGGTTCAGTGATAGTGTGTGAACGTGTGTCAATCATCGTCACGTTTTACGATGAGACGCACGGTGTATGCCGCGACTCCAAGTCCGGCAAAAGCGAGAAGTCCGTTTAGAATCAGCGCTACAACGGGTAGTAATGAATATGGGGGTTGATCCTTTTTTTCAGGTGTGCCTTTATGCAAGGCTATAGTCGTTGAGTCATTTGGCGAGATAATACTGACATTGTTGTTTGACAATGTCATTGCTCCTCCAGGCGAATACTTTCCTTGATGGTTTGCATTGACCATGGTAATGTGTGTTGGCACAGATTTAGAGGCATCATCATCGTTCCGATCCATGACATACCTGTGAATGAAAGAGGGGGCACCGTTCCACAAATTAAAGCCGATTCCGCTTCCACCAATGAAAATAGCACTTGCACAAAGCAGAAAGACGGCAATAATCACTATAGGAATTCCAACCCATCTCCGCCATTTCTTGACCGTCAAGTCGTGTTCTCGTTCATTGAGGGCAAGTCTTCTCTCTTTGAGTGCCAACTGGATTTCTACAAACTGCTTCTCTTGATTGTTCATGCGAAAGTCTCCTGTCTATTTGAAAAGTTTTGCAATTTTCGATTCTTTGATTGACATCATCATCGAAGTCAACCAATTCTGTTTTTCATTGGCTAGTGCATCTTGAGCCTTGGATAATTTTTCCCTTTCGGTATCCAAGTGTGTACGTTCGATTTCCAACCATTCGAGCTTAGCGTTGGCGACATCTTGTGTCAATATCAGAATTCTATCATGATACTCCCTCTGCTTGTCGAGATGGTCTCTCACATCATCTAAATGCCGTTGTTCGAAGTAATCATTCTTGGTTTTGAGTTCGGCATTTTTTCTCTCCAAGTCATTAATTTTTTCTTCCTTTAAAGCCAATATATCTGTGTGATATTTTTCCAAGCCTAAAATACGAACATGGTTATGCTTTTCCAAGTCTAAAACACGAGCATTGTTATACTTTTCAAAATCTTCAGTGCGTTGTCTGAAGTGTTCCTCGCGCCGATTCTGATTATCGTCGTGCGTGTTTTTGAGTTCGATGGCATAGCTGTCGGGGGTCAGCTTGTCGCGTTCATTCAGTGCGATACGCTTCTCGATGAATGTCTGCCAATCCTCATAAGGTTTTTGGGGGTCGAATTTCGTTAAGGGCATGAAGCCGTTTTCTAACGGGGGTAGCGAGGGCTTCGCTTTTTCTACAACATCGGCAAGCCCGTGATAGTCTTGCGCTGGCAAGGTAACACCTTGGTTGATGACCTTGGTCATATCATCTTTACTGTTCATTATTGACTCCTTCGTTGGGGGTTAAAAAAAGGGTTTTCACTTTCGTTAGATGGATTCAGCGGGGTTGGTTCTCTGGAGAATGAGTTGAAGTACAAGGCCGGCGAATGCTGACCAACCCCAAAAGAGATAGAACGTGGTAGAGGGGAATTTCGCCGTCCCTATTGCGACACCGAAGCTCCTGACCAGCAGGGATCCAGTAATGAATGAAATAAGAACAACGATGCCTGTTATTTTCAATGCTCTCCACGGGATACCCTTCACAAGCGGAGCGACTCTCTTTACCACACCTAAAGAGGCTAAAAAAGTCAAAACAAAGAGTAGCGTGACGGGCATCGTCATGTCTGTGCCAGCGGGAATAAACGCAAGCGGGGTCGTTTGCCCTAAAATGATCAAAGGGAACCATACTGCCGCAATGGAAAGTATAGGACGCGGCCAAAACAGGTGCGAGCCAAAGAACGAACGGTGACCGCCCAAAAAAATACCCCATGCGGTAAACCCCAAATATCGTGAGGTCAGCCACTGCGATGCGAGTTTGTCGCTTTCCTTCTTTTCCTTGTCGTACTTGGGATCAAGCTGGATGGCCATCCAGGGTTTGTAAATACGTAACATCTCCGTTTCGCTGTCGTCGAACCAGCCGTTGGCATCGCGGAAGGTCTTGTCGGAACGCGGGTCGCGGATACACTCTGTCCATTCCTTTTCCGCCTCGAAAAACAGTTCGCCGTAGAAATGTTTCATGCCTCGACGTTGCTTGCGGTCACGCTCCTGTACGGGTTTGCTGTTCGCTTTGAAGGCGGTCTTGTGCAACACCCGTTGATACAGGTATTTCGCTTTGGCGGCCAGCGCACGGGAAAAAAAGTTTTCATGAAGTTTTTCGCTCAATCTCCTGTAGTGCGGCGACATCTGGAAAATACGGGTTTCCTGAAGGTCGAAGAGAAAATCCAAAATGAGTTTCCCCAACGGGAAGTCGTCTTTTGTGGCATCTGCCCAACATGCCCAAGGATGGGGCACTTGGGGGGGCTTTTTCCCGTTGCCGTTGAAGATGGCGAAATAACCGTGCCGGTCGCTCCCGGCGGTCATGGTCTTGACATACGCAGTCTTTTCCGGGACTTGTATGGTGCTGGAAAAATTATCGGCCAGCGTCATGGCAAGGTTACGGTCCAGATTATCATCCAGCGGGATGTACAGCACCCTGCCTTTTGTCTCCGGCCCCATCATATAGAACTCCATGCCGCTGTCGGTGATGGTCGCGTAAACCAGACTGTCCCGCTCCCCGTCGGGGCGGTAGCGGAAGACGGCAAGACCGCGCCCGATGTCGGATGCGTCTGTGTCGAGTCTGAAGTAACGGCCGTAATCCATGGTTTACCGAACATCCTTTCCGCTGTCATGCATCGTGATGATGTAACCCTCGATGGCCCTGAGCAGAGCGTCCACGCCTTCTTTGTTGTCGCCGGCGGCCTGCCAGAGGCGTTCTTTCATCTCCTTGAAATTGACGAGCATTGATAGCCACTGTTGCGGCGAACCATACGCCGTATAATAGACGAGATGAATCAAGTGATCCCAGAACGCATCATCGTAGTGTGCGATGTCGGGGAACAACGAATAAACAATCTCGGACTTGTAGGGGTTCGTCGCCAGTTTCTCCGGCGGTATGCGGCTGTCGGCGTCTTTGACCAGACCATACTCGATGTCTTTCCGCAGAACATCGTATTCTTTCTTGAAATGCAGCAATGCGTGGAAGTTCGTTTTCGCGCTTTCACGGACCTTGCCTTTCTCTGGACGGTAAATCGTGGTCAGCAAATCCGCCAACATTCTGGGCGCATTGCTTCTCTTTAACCACTCCACATCCGAGAAGAATGACAAATGTCTCACTTGGTTCAGCATAAATTGAATCAAGTTGTGCCTGAACAACTCTGGCGTGTTGATTGGGCACGCGCCTTTGTCCATCCTCCATCTCTCCGGCCTCACATAAGCCAAGCCTTTTGCGGTCATCTTGCCGTCAATCGCATACGCAAACGCGGAGATGTTGGAAAGCCACAGTTGATTAAACGGGCCATACGCCTCTTTAAAATCTGGAACGACATCCTTCAGCTCGGTCAGCAGTTCGTCAGAGGTTTCAAGGGTACTCCCTTTCCTGTTCAGCAGATAGTCGAGCAGGATGATGTCAAAACGCTCCCTTTTGATACACGCCTTTGCCTCTTCCTTCGATTCAGCGATACAGATTTTAAGGCGGCCCAGTTTTTTCAGGGACGGGTTATCCGCATCCGAGCCAGACACGGAAGAAACGGTTTTACTGCCATCGCAAAGCTCAATCGAAAACTGCGGCGCAAGCACCTTGCAAATCACATCCAGCTTGGAGCAACGGCCACTTGTCAGGTTTTCGTTGGCGTGGTCGTCCACCAACAGGATTTTCCACGTCAGCGGATGGTGGCTGGCGGTGGATAACAGGTCGGCTATCCTTTTGGTTTTTTCGACCATCTCCCCTTCGGAATGGAAAACGATGGGGGCAATCTGGTTATGGCCTGAACCCTCGAACTCGCCGATTTGCGAATTGACGAGCATCCGCGCCCAAAACTCAAGGTACTCCTTGCCGTTGTTGCAGTCGTAAAGCCCCAGCTCACGGTTACGCTCAAACTGCTTGCGAATGTCCGCCGCCTCCTGTTCGTTCGCGGCATAACGGCACCAGATGCTGCTGTCGAGGTAGTTTGCCCGCAGGTCTTTCGCCGCAAACACATCAAGCGTTCGCGAGCCTATCAGCAAAAGCGGGCGCGGACGCATTAAGCGCCCATTACAGTTTTCAGGGGAATACCTGACGTTCCAGAAACCGCTGCCCTCACCTGAATTGACGAATATGCCTTCCAGCGCATCCAAATTGTCTGACCCGTTCAGTTGCCATACCGCAAGCCGATCCAGACTGTCCCTGCTCGTCAAGCGGCAGTTTACGGGGATGCGGAATTCCAGATGGAAAGTAGCCGTTGCTTGAATGCGGGCATGGCTCGGCACACGTTCCCCGCTTCCCGTTTCCGGCGGCAGGGTGCCTGTCTGCATGGCGAGATGGTGTAGCAAGCAATCGGCCTTGTCATGTACGCCCGCAAACAAACCCTTGTCCACCAGAATAACCCCGTGGATACCCCTGTCGTTGTGGGAACACCACCAGATGGTCACGTCTGCGATTTTCCCGGCATGGTCACGCAAGAGCCGTTCAATCAACGGGCTGGACGTTTCCTTGGTGTTCACAGGACGCCGCCCCCCTTCATCGCCCGCATGGAGAATCAGATGCAGGTCAACCCCTTCGCGACTGGCAACCTTCTCCAAAACCTTCCCCACAAGATGGCTGACGAAATCCCCATGCCTTGCTGGCGGTATGATGACCCGCTGGTCCGTCTTCGCGCACGGATAGAAGAACATCATGGAGTCAATGTGCGTAATGCGCTTGAAATGTTCGACATACGCCGGAAGAGCCTCCCGTATCGTCTCCAATGGGACAAACTTCTCAATCCCCGGGTCAATTTTGCAGTCAACCGCATTTGCGGCAAGGGAATCCTCGTGAAGCGCATAGGTGGTGGCAAGAAAGATTTTGCGGGCATTTCGCGCAGGAGAAGTGGCGGCTCCTTGCCGTTGATAATTGGGCAGAGCAGCAACGGCCTCCGGCCGTTGACGCTGGGGTTCTGCCAACGGCTGGAAACCGTCGCTACTCGTGAGAGGTGCCCTTACGGCCTCCAACGGCCCGACATCCCCAAACGGCGGGAACTTTAACCCGTGGAAGAAATCAGACA
>WREK01000123.1 GCA_009779355.1 Betaproteobacteria bacterium
ATTTCATCGGGGCCAGCAGCGGCAAGACAGGCTGCAACAAGGCCGGATATAGAGCTGCAACCTATCCTGTCGGTTAAAACATGCAAAGGCTTGCACAAAGGGAGGCGTTCATATAGAACCCCATAATGGGAACCACCATCAAAATACTTGTTGTCAGCCTGGCCTGCGTAGGAGGGCTGCCCATCGCCCATGCGCAGCCTACGCAGGAAAACGCTACGCAAAACGAACGAAACGACATCACATGGGCCATCGGCGCAGGCGGCATGCGTTCGCCGGCCTGGATGGGATCATCGCGCACACGCTACGATTTTTTGCCCTACTTCGCATTCAACTGGCGTGACATCGTTGAACTGAACGTCACCGATGGCCTGAGCATCGACCTGTTGCACGGCAGCGTCTGGCACGGCGGGCTGATCGGCACATGGCGGCGGGGCCGCTCGTCGCGCGACTTGGGCGCCCTTGCCAAAGCAGGCATAGCCACCCTGCCCCACACCTTGCAGGCGGGCGTCTACCTGGAATACGTTCCCGTCAAGAACCTGACGATGGGCATCGACCTCAGCCACGACATCCAATCGACAGGGGCTGCCTACGGCAACGTCTATATCGAATGGGACATCCCGGTGCTGAAGCCCGTTGAGCACTCAATAAAGCTCAACAGCGAATTTATGAACCGTTCAGCCATGCGCCGGTACTTCAGCGTTCCCGCCGACCCGGCAGCAACCCTCGGCGTACAGGCTTATCAACCTTCGGCGGGGGCAAGCGGAACCCGGTTGAGCTATGAAGCTTTCCTTCCCACAAGCCGTTCAACCGGCTTCGCCCTTGGTCTCCACTGGACGCAGCTTGCATCAAAACCTGCCGCCAGCCCATTAGTGCGCAGCTATGGCGACAAAACGCAACGCACATACCTTGCGGCGTTTCTGGTGCATTACTGATGCAGGTCAGGGAACGCGGTAATGATCCTGTGTCATGAGATCGACACCGCACTCAAGGGCTTCGATCCAGTCGATGAAGCGATTGACCATCACCTTGCCCACGAAACGCGCCCCGTGCTGCGGCACGATCTGTTCAATGTCGAGCCGCCGCGCCATCTGCGCCCAAAAGCGGCAAATTTTGTTGGAAATCATGTAGCGTTTATGAAAACCGGCCATAAAATCGATATGGGTATCGAAATCGACCACCGGTTTGGCCGCATTAGTATGATCGAGCAACGAAACGCCAAGGTCGCCCGAGAACAATATCTTTGAGACCGGATCGTAGATCTGGAAATTGCCTTCCGAATGCAGGAAGTGAGCCGGAATGGCCTTCAGTTTGCAATTTCCAAGCGGAACCGACATCCCTTCATCGGGAATACCGATGATGCGGTCAGTGTAATTACGCCCAGTGGTGAAATGTGGCAGGAAGCGCGACCACAGCTTGGAAATCAACACCCGGCAATTCGTCGTCACCATCCACTTGTTGGCCGAAGCAATGATGTCCGGATCCTGGTGCGAGGCGAAGATATAATCAAGGTCACGCGAATAGAAATAGCGCGCCATGCTCATCAACAGGCCGTTGTAGGTCATGTTGCCACCCGGTTCAAGCAGTGCGCCATGCTCCCCATCGACGATCAGGAACTGGTTACACTGCACCGCATGATCCGATGCCTCATCAACGAGGTCATAGAAAGCCAGACACACATGCCTGCCGTTGTTGAAAAGCTCAACTGCCATAATATTCAGTTGTCCAAAAAAGTTCCCGCACGCGCGGCTATAAGCGCGTACTCTACCGCAGAAGGGCTACATGCGTCACCCTGCCATCCCCTAATTTCATGGAATCCAACATTTTTCACACTCTGCTCCGCCTACCATGTCATCTTCCGATCCCAATTCAGTACATTCTACGACGCACACTCCCCTTCCTGACAAGGAAAATACCCGCTCGCTACGCCCGCGCCTACGCAGGGCGCGTCATATGTTACCTCTAATTTCGCCGCGCAGTTGGCGAAAGCATCTATTGCTCATGGGCACGGCACTGGGTGCGGCAACGCTTTCCATCTTATTTGCCATCGGTGCGGATGCCTCCATTGAAATCCACCGGAAACTGATCAGTGACTATGCCTGGATTGCGATTTTCATCGCACCAGCCGGGTTTGCTGCCATGGCCTGGCTGAGCATGCGCTTTTTTCCTGGCACGGAGGGTAGCGGCATCCCGCAAACCATTGCCGCCTCGCTTTCCGATGCGCCCGAAATACGTCGACAGTTCCTGTCGCTCCGTATTGCCATTTCCAAGATTTTCCTCACGCTCGGCGGGTTAATCGTCGGCGCGTCCATCGGCCGCGAAGGGCCTTCCGTACAGATCGGCGCATCCATGATGCACACGCTCACCAAATTCCGCCGTTTCGGCTACATCGGAACGAGCCGTGACTTGATCGCTGCGGGCGCGGGCGCGGGCATCGCCGCCGCGTTCAACACCCCACTGGCCGGGATCATGTTCGCCATCGAAGAAATGTGCCGCTACCGCACGTTCCGCGCCAACGGCGCGACCTTGGTCTCGGTCATCCTCGCTGGCCTGACCTCGCTGGCAATCCTCGGCAATTACAACTACTTTGGACGTACCGCAGCAGGCCAAACCCTTGGCTGGCCGGATGGCCTGTGGCCAACGCTGGCGGCGGGGATACTCGGCGGCTTTCTGGGCGGCGGATTCGCCCGCCTGCTGATAGCTTCTTCGCGCGGCCTGCCTGGTAACGTTGGCAAAATCGCCCGACAGCGCCCGATTGTCTTCGCCGCCCTCTGCGGCCTGGGAACCGCCATTCTGGGTTTGATGTGTGGCGGCAGTACCTATGGCACGGGCTACGCCGAAACACGCGCCGCCCTTGAAGGCAACACGCAACTGCCATTTTATTTCATGCTCGCCAAGATGGCAGTCATCTGGCTGGCCTTTGCCGCGCGCATTCCCGGCGGCATTTTTGCCCCCTCGCTCGCCGTCGGGGCCGGTATGGGTGCGATCATCGCAATGATCCTACCTGGGATCCCTGACGGGGATCAGGCTGCCATTCTCGTGCTTGGCATGGGAGCTTTTCTGGCCGCGATGACGCAATCGCCGATCACCGCTTTCGTCATTGTCATGGAAATGACCGCCAACCACCAGATGCTATTGCCGCTCATGGCTGCTGCCGTAATCGCCCACGGCATTTCAAAATCGGTCTGCCGCGTGCCGCTTTACTATGCCCTGGCCATGCCAACCCTCTACCGCGCGGAACGTAAGCAGCAAACGCAGGAAAATGCTTCCGGAACCGATACTCAGTCGATATGACAGTCCAGATCGAATCCCGCACCGTCATCCGTGCCAAGCACCTCAACGAGCCACGGCAGAGCCGCCCGTAGGCGTTCGGGCAACACCCACGGCGGATTGACGATATACAAGCCGCTGCCAAACATGCCGAATCCCTCCCGTGGAGCGTGACTTATCCGAAAGCGCAGATCCAGCCAGTTCCCCGTCCTGAGCCCCGCCAGTTGTTTCGGCAACCGCCGGGATTCGGCGCGCGCCAGCAACGGATACCAAAGCACGAAACATCCGGTTGCAAATCGCCGCAATGCCCCAATAAGCGTTGCCACCACGCGCGAATAATCGGCCTTGATCTCGTAGGACGGGTCGATCAACACCACGGCCCGACGTGACGGCGGTGGCAAAAGGGCATCGAGTCCGGCCAGCCCATCGCTGCCATGCACATGGACGCGGCGCGTTTCAGCATTGAAAGCCTGCCGCAACGTCCGGCAATCTTCAGGATGCAACTCAAACAATTGCAGGCTGTCTTGTTCCTGCGCGAAAGTCATCGCCACAGCAGGCGAACCCGGATAAAACAGCAGCCGCCCGCCAGGGTTGAACTGGCGCACAACTTCCATATAAGCCGCCAGCGGTTCCGGCAGATCGCTACGCGCCCATAACAGGCCGATACCTTCGGCGAACTCTCCGGTCTTGCCCGCAGTTTCGCCAGCCAGCGCATAACAGCCCGCCCCCGCATGCGTGTCGATGTACGTCCAGGGCTTATTCTTCTTCTTGTAATAGGCAAGCAGTTCGGTCAATACGAAATGCTTGACGACATCGGCGTGGTTCCCAGCGTGAAATATATGACGATAACTCAGCATTCAACCGAAAAAAAACAACACGAAGTGCCGAATGCTATCACCGCACGGCACAAAACCCACCCAAACTTTGACGGTCATAAAGAAAACATGACATCATACGATGTCTCCATTTTCGGGGATTTTTCGCCGCAACACAGTTTTCGTCCGCACAGGAGATTTCGATGAAAAAAATGCTCGCTCCCGTCACCGCATCCATTCTTGCCGGGTTACTTTCCGCTTGTTCCAGTGTAGATAGCGCCCCCGCCCCGGTGGTGAACGCCGGCGAACCTCCGCCCCCACAGGCTTCTGCCCTGCTTGCGCCTACGCAAGGCTACACTGTCCAAGGAAATGTCGTCTTCAGGCAAGAAGAGGGCGGCAGCATCAGGGTCATTGCTGAAGTCAGCGGACTCACACCCGGTTCACACGGTTTCCATATCCATGAAAAAGGCGATTGCAGCGCGCCGGATGCCTCCAGCGCCGGAGGGCACTTCAATCCCCACCAGACACCACACGGCAAAGCGGGCGAAGGCAACCATCACGCGGGTGACCTGCCTTCACTGGAAGCCGACGCCGCTGGTAATGCTGCGTTGAATGTCGTACTGAACAGCCTTACGCTCGACGGCGACCAAGGCATCGTGGGCCGTGGCCTGATCGTCCATGCCGACCCGGATGATTACTCGCAACCCGTCGGCAACGCCGGCAAGCGCGTTGCCTGTGCCGTTATTCAGAAAGACTGACACGCGCTAGGTTTAGGGCGGTTTTAACTCAAGAGCAACGGAGACGGGCGGCATCTTGCCGCCCGTCTCCATTTGAACCTGCCCTACTTCCAAATGCCCTTCACCACCAGTGGGAAGGGCATTGGGCCTCAGAAGTGCAATGCCCGTTTGTCGCAGGCAAGCGCCGCTTCGTGGAGGACTTCCGAAAGGGTCGGATGGGCGTGGCAAATCCGGGCGAGGTCTTCCGAGGCTCCGGCGAATTCCAGTGCAACAGTGGCTTCGGCAATGAGTTCGGAAGCACCCGCGCCGATGATATGGACGCCCAGGATGCGATCCGTTCTGGCATCGGCCAGCATTTTGACGAACCCTTCCGGCGCACCAACGCCAAGCGCGCGACCATTGGCGAGGAAGGGTATCTTGCCCGCCTTGTAGGCAACGCCTTCAGCCTTGAGTTGCTGTTCGTTCTTGCCGACCCAGGCGATTTCCGGAGAGGTATAGATGACGGCAGGAACGGCATCCAGGTTGGTATGCCCCGCCTGTCCGGCGATGAGTTCGGCCACCTGCACGCCCTCTTCCATCGCCTTGTGGGCAAGCATGGGGCCGCGCACGACATCGCCGATGGCCCAGACACCGGGAAGGTTGGTCTTGCAGTGGGCGTCGACTTCGATCTGTCCGTACTCGTTGACCTTGAGATCCACCGCACCCGCGTTCAGCCCTTCTGTATTGGGGATACGGCCTATGGATACAATGAGGCGGTCGGTTTCAAGCTTGGCCGCCTTGCCGTCCTTGTCGGTATAGGCGACGGTAACACTTTTCTTGCCGGGTTTGACTTCGGTAATACTGATGCCAGTATGGATGGTAAGCCCCTGTTTGGTGAAGATTTTCAGGGCTTCCTTGGCAACATCGACATCAGCGATAGGGAGAAAATCGGGCAAGGCTTCGAGGATGGTGACTTCCGCACCCAGGCGACGCCAGACGGAACCCATTTCGAGTCCAATGATGCCCGCGCCGATGACGGCGAGCTTCTTTGGGACGGCATCGATGTCGAGCGCGCCAACGTTGTCACAAACGAGTTTGTTGTCGACAGGCACATTAGGCAGATGGCGCGGCTTGGAGCCGGTGGCGATGATGACCTGTTTTGCTTCGACTTCTTCCTTGCCGACGTTTATCTTCCAGCCATTCGCGGTTTTACCGGCAAACGCGCCGTGGCCGGACAGAAAAGTGACTTTATTTTTCTTGAAAAGCCCCTTGATGCCGCCGGTAAGCTGGTCGACGATGCCGTTTTTGCGGGCAATCATCTTCGAGACATCGATTTTCGGGGCATTAACCTCGATGCCCTGCCCGGCAAAGGTGTGGGCGGCTTCTTCAAACAGGTGCGAGGTGTGGAGCAGCGCCTTGGAGGGGATGCAGCCGACATTGAGGCAAGTGCCGCCCAACCTTGGCTCGCCCTTGGGGTCGGCATAGGGGTTGGACTCGCAGCAGGCTACCTTGAAACCGAGTTGCGCGGCGCGGATGGCAGCAACATAACCGCCAGGGCCACCGCCGATGACCAGGACGTCGAATTCTTTGGACATGGTATTTCCTCAAGAAAAATAGAACGATTACCGTTGTTCATCGGACAAAACACCAGGATAAGCGCCTTTGAGTCACCTCGGCCCGAAGGCCGAGGATTCCTCGATACAGTTCAACGCTCAACCCGGTGTCGTCAAGCCAACTAAATCAAACATCCAGTACCAGTCGCGCCGGATCCTCCAGGGCTTCCTTCATCGCTACCAGGCCGAGGACAGCTTCCCGACCGTCGATGATGCGGTGGTCGTAGGAAAGCGCCAGGTAGTTGATGGGACGGATAACGACCTGGCCGTTTTCAGCAACCGGACGGTCCTTGGTGGCGTGAATGCCAAGGATGGCCGATTGCGGCGGGTTGATGATGGGTGTGGACATCATGGATCCGAACACGCCGCCATTGGAGATGGAGAAGGTTCCGCCGGTGAGTTCCTCGATCGACAGGCGCCCGCCCTTGGCCTTTTCACCGAATTCGGCAATCTTGAGTTCGATTTCGGCTATCGTAAGGATCTCGACGTTGCGCAGAATAGGAACGACAAGGCCGCGTGGGCTGCCCACAGCGACACCGATGTCGATGAAGCCGTGGTAGATGATGTCGTTGCCGTCGATCGAAGCGTTGAGAACCGGAAACCGCTTGAGCGCCGCAACGGCGGCCTTGACGAAAAAGCCCATAAAGCCGAGACGCACGCCGTGGGCCTTTTCAAACTTGTCCCCGTATTGCTTGCGCAGGGCCATGACGGGAGCCATGTTCACTTCGTTGAACGTGGTGAGGATGGCGTTCTCGTTCTTGGACTGGATCAGGCGCTCGGCAATGCGGGCACGTAGCCGCGTCATGGGGACGCGCTCTTCCGGACGGTCGCCGACAA
>WREK01000124.1 GCA_009779355.1 Betaproteobacteria bacterium
GGTTGCTGCGCGACGCGCTGCTTCAGGCTCACTCGTACCCCAGGCTCTTGAGCGCGTGTTCGTTGTCGGCCCAGCCGCTCCTGACTTTGACCCAGGTTTCGAGAAAGACTTTGCCGTCGAACATTTTTTCCATTTCAAGACGCGCCTGGGTCGCGGCTTTTTTCAATTTTTCGCCACCCTTGCCGATGACGATGCCTTTGTGCGCAGGTTTGTTGACGATCACGGCGGCATGGATACGGCGTAGCCGCCCTTCAATCTCGAACTTTTCGATTTCAACCGTCAGCCCATAGGGTAATTCATCGCCAAGGAGGCGGAAAAGCTTTTCGCGCAGGAATTCAGCAGCGAAAAACCGTTCGCTCCGGTCGGTGATTTCATCCGGGCCGAAGATCGGTTGGCCTTCCGGCAAGAACGGTGCGGCTGCCGTGACCAGGGCATCGCAGTTGCGACCATGTTCAGCCGAAACGGGGACGATCTCCGCGAATTCGCGCAAGACCCGCATCTGGTCGATAAACGGCAGCAAACTGCTTTTGTCGTCGAGCCGGTCGATTTTGTTGATGACCAATATCACGCGGGTTTCAGGCGGGATTGCATTGAGCGCCGCACGGTCTTCGTCATTGAAACGCCCCGCTTCGACCACGAAGAAAACCAGATCGACCCCGGCAAGCGTCTGGGAAACCGCACGGTTCATTGCGCGGTTGAGCGCATTGCCGCGCCGGGTCTGAAAACCCGGCGTATCGACAAACACAAACTGGACATTTCCGGCGCTCAGGATACCCGTTACCCGGTGGCGGGTCGTCTGCGCCTTGCTTGACACGATGCTGATCTTTTGCCCGATCAGCCGATTGAGCAGCGTCGATTTACCAACGTTCGGGCAGCCTACGATAGCCACGAACCCGGCACGGCTGGCCTCTTCGCCGAAAATAGAACCCAAAGCGGAACCGCTCATGTCGATCATTCTTTCAATTGCGCCAGCACTAGTGCCGCCGATTGTTGTTCTGCCGCACGGCGGCTGCTGCCACGGCCAACAGCATACAGGGAAAATTTCGGCACTTCGCAGGCTACTTCAAACTCCTGCGCGTGCGCTTCACCCAGTACGCGGATCATAGTGTACGTCGGCAAGGCCATCCTGTGGCTCTGCAACCATTCCTGAAGAGATGTCTTGGGGTCTTTGCCCGACGCAGCGGGATCGACATCCATCAGCAATGGCTCGAACAGACGGTCGACCAGCGCACGTGCCGCCTCAAAACCGGCATCGAAGCAAACCGCCGCGATGAGGGCTTCCAACGCATCAGCCAGGATAGAAGGGCGGCGGAAACCGCCGGAGCGCAATTCGCCCTCACCCATGCGCAGGCAGGGGCCGAGGTCGAGGTCGGCCGCCACACGAGCGAGCGTCTCCTGGCACACCATCGAAGAACGCACCCTGGACAACTCCCCTTCACGCAAGGCAGGGAAACGTTTGAACAGCGCCATCGACATCGCGCAGTTAAGTACGCTGTCGCCGAGGAATTCGAACCGTTCGTTGTTAGCTTGCCCAAAACTGCGGTGGGTCAGTGCCTGCGTGAGCAGGGACGGGTCGGCAAAGACATGGCCGATCCTGTGTTGCAAACGGTCAGTAAAGTCCGTCATTTGTGCTGGTTTGAAGCCTTGAAATCGAACAACAGGCTGATATTACTGACGAGCGGCACCTTGCGCGAGTACTCGACTTCGATCACGACCCGCTCGCCCTGCCTGCGGAAAACGAGATCATTCGGCCTGATCATATTGTCGATACTATCGATATTGGCACGGCGCGCAAAACTTTCCCGCATATCGGGTTCAGAGGCGCCGTTATTACCTTCATCAGCCACCAGGACAATAATGTGCTGGAGCGCAAAATACTCCTTGTACGGCCCAACCATTTTGAAACCAATCAGCAGCACGCCTCCAAGCAGGAGCGCCATAAGAATTACGCCGATCAAGCTGATACCGCGTTGTCGGGGTTTCATCGCATCCTTCCTTTATCAATATCACCGGAAGCTGCCAATACGCCCCGGATCATTGAAATTGAACCAGATGAAAAACGCCCGACCGACGATATTTTCGTCCGGCACGAACCCCCACACCCGGCTGTCGGCACTGTTGTCCCGATTGTCACCCATGACCAAATAATGCCCATCAGGAACTTTACAACTGAAACCACGTTCGTCATAGACGCAATTCTCTCGAAATGGATAATCCATCACGTTGCGCACAAAATCTGGCGCCTGCTCTTCAATCAGAATGTCATGCTCGTCCTTTCCAAGTTTTTCGGTGTACTTCGGTGTGTGGTAAAGACGGTCGGCATGAAGATACTTACCGGCTTCCACTATTTCCACTTTCTTGCCGTTGATGGTAAGCCCTTTCTCGATGTACTCGACCGTATCACCAGGCAGCCCCACTACCCGTTTGATATAATTTTGCGAAAGTTCGGGGGGATAGCGAAAAACCATGACTTCGCCGCGTTTCGGCTTGTTGATGTCAATGATTTTGGTGTAGATAACCGGCAACCGGATGCCATAGGCAAACTTGTTAACTACAATGAAATCACCCTCCAGCAGGGTTGGCATCATCGAGCCGGAAGGGATCTTGTATGGCTCGACAACAAAGGAACGCAGGCAAAAAACGATCAGCACCACCGGAAAAAAAGCAGCTCCCCATTCCACCCACCAGGGCGAAGGCGCATCAGGCGCACGGCGCATGCGGGCATAAAAGCGATCCACGCACCATAAGGCACCGGTGACAAGCGTCAGCATGAACAGGATCAGGGCAAAATCAACACTGGAAAAATTCACATCGACTCCAATCAGTCAGTAACAAGGGGCGTTATCTTATTTCCCCTCATCGGTTCTCAGCACGGCAAGGAAAGCTTCCTGCGGAATTTCAACATTACCTACCTGTTTCATGCGCTTTTTGCCTTCCTTCTGTTTTTCGAGCAATTTTTTCTTGCGGGTGATGTCGCCACCGTAGCATTTTGCGAGCACGTTCTTGCGTAGCGCCTTGATGGTTTCGCGGGAGATGATGTGCGAACCGATAGCCGCCTGCACGGCGACATCAAACATCTGACGCGGGATCAGCCTGCGCAGCCTGGTGGCCAGTTCCCGCCCACGATACTGAGCGCTGGAGCGGTGGACAATCACCGAAAGCGCGTCAACTTTCTCACCCGCCACCATCATATCGAGCTTGACGAGATCCGCCGAACGGTATTCCTTAAATTCGTAATCCAGCGAAGCATAACCGCGTGAAACCGATTTCAGCTTGTCGAAGAAATCCATGACCACTTCGCTCATCGGCAACTCGTAAATGAGTTGTACCTGGCGGCCGTGATAACGCATGTCTACCTGCGCACCACGCTTCTGGTTGCACAGCATGAGGACGGGGCCGACAAACTCCTGCGGCATAAAGATCGTCACGGTAATGATCGGCTCACGGATATCCTGGTACTTGCCGGGTTCGGGCAGCTTGGCCGGATTCTCGACATGGATGACTTCACCGCTGTTGAGCACGACCTCGTAGACCACCGTCGGCGAGGTCGTGATGAGAGCCATGTCGAATTCCCGTTCCAGCCGCTCCTGCACAATATCCATGTGCAGGAGGCCCAGGAAACCGCAACGGAAACCAAAACCCAGCGCCTGCGAAACTTCTGGCTCAAAATGTAGCGAGGCATCATTGAGGTGTAGTTTTTCGAGGGAATCGCGCAACTGATCGTACTCGGAGGACTCTACTGGATACAGCCCGGCGAAAACCTGCGGCTTGATTTCCTTGAATCCCGGCAGGGACGCATCCGCCGGACAGGCCGCCAGTGTTAACGTGTCGCCTACCCGCGCCGCTTCCAGTTCTTTGATGCCCGCAATGACGAAGCCCACTTCTCCAGCAGCAAGTTGTCCGCGTTCGACCGAGCGCGGGGTGAAAACGCCGAGTTGGTCACACGGATATTGCGCGCCGGTCGACATCAGCAGGATGCGATCCTTCACCTTTAACACGCCATCGACCACCCTGACCAACATAACCACGCCGACGTAGTTGTCAAACCAGGAGTCGATGACCAGGGCTTTCAGCGGCCCATCAGAGTTACCCTTGGGCGGCGGGATGCGGGCGACGATGGCTTCGAGCACGTCTTCGACACCCAGGCCGGTCTTGGCCGAGCACTGGATAGCCTCAGAAGCATCGACACCGATGACATCCTCGATTTCTTCCCGTGCGTTGTCGGGGTCAGCCGCCGGCAGGTCGATCTTGTTGAGCACCGGCACGACTTCCACGCCCAGGTCGAGCGCGGTGTAGCAGTTTGCCACCGTCTGCGCCTCTACGCCCTGCGAAGCATCCACCACCAGCAGCGCCCCTTCGCAGGCTGACAGCGAGCGGCTGACTTCATAAGAGAAATCAACGTGCCCCGGCGTATCGATCAGGTTGAGGTTATAGGTTTGCCCATCGCGGGCTTTGTACTGCAACGCCGCCGTCTGCGCCTTGATGGTAATGCCACGCTCGCGCTCGATGTCCATCGAATCGAGCACCTGTTCTTCCATTTCGCGCGCCGACAACCCCCCGCAAAGATGGATGATCCGATCAGCAAGCGTGGATTTACCGTGGTCGATGTGGGCGATGATGGAAAAATTTCGGATATAACGCATCGTGCAAGGCAAGTATGACTGATATGAACGCAGTGGGTGAATTAGAGAGCCTGCCCCCCCCGGAAAAAGAGTGAGGCCTATTTGGCAAAACCTATGGATTCTATCGGAAAAGCCCTACAACATGCATGTACTGCTTCCGCATCGAGCCGGTGATGGCAAATTTCCACACCGTCCACGAGCACGACGGGAATCAACTCATCCCAACGCGCCTCTAGCGCCGGTTCCCGTTCGATATCGACAACCTCGATTCGCCAGCCGTAATGCCGCGCAATCGGTTCCAGCGCTTCAACCAGTTCATGGCAGAGATGGCACCACTGTCGGCTCAGAACCGTGAACACACCCACGTGCGCACTCACGTGCCATGCCCTATGCCCATACACCCGGCAACCGTATTTTCTTCGTCCCGCTCCACACGCAACCGCCATCTGGCCGAACCGCCACGTCGCGAGCGAATGGTCAGGACGAACAGCATCACGACAATCCCAAGTATCAGTCCCGTGGCTGCGGCCAGGTCAGCCCGCGCTACCGGAGCCAGCCAGACGCCCAGCGCAGCCCCGCCCAAGGCAAGCACCGTCCCCAGGCCATAA
This sequence comes from Betaproteobacteria bacterium, assembly GCA_009779355.1. Taxonomy (GTDB): domain Bacteria; phylum Pseudomonadota; class Gammaproteobacteria; order Burkholderiales; family Rhodocyclaceae; genus WRNU01. The sequence continues at coordinate 5,231 of WREK01000124.1, forward strand.
CTCCTCAGCGCCGCCCGCAGTGGCACGCCATTTTCGATCATCACCTTGACCCGCTCATCGACATGCAGGCCCAACGGGTCATCGACCGCAAAAGTCCTCCCTCTGCTCTGGAACATTTCCGCCAGCCGGGGCGCATGGCAGCCACCAGCCTCATCGCAACGCCCGCAGCCCCCATGATGCTCAAGCAACCGAACCCAAACCTTGCCCTCCCCGGCACGCACGACAACCGCTCTGGTTTCGATCATTTGAGTGCCTCAATGGCTTCAGCCGCCCGTTGCACAAGAGGCGCCGGCGCTTCGCCCAACACCGTGATCCGGTGGCCGCCCGCATCACGCTCAAAAACGTTGACCGCTCCGCCTCCGGGATAGGCTCCACGTGCCTCAACTCCCGCTTCTGCCGGTTCAATGAAGATCGAAATCGCCGCAAGGCCGTCGCTGAACACCATTTGCAAAGCGCCCCCGGAGCGATGCCGCATCACCGCCATCAGTTCGAAACCGGGCAAGGTATCCCTGAGTATCCATTGAGTCTTGAGCAGTGTTTCGCTATCACCCCCGACATCGACAATGCGCCAATCCGCATCGACCTTCACACGGGGCATCAGCATCTCGTCACCAACCTTGCCGCCGATACGCACGTCGCTGAAAACAAATTGCTCGACCACCTCTCCCTTGGCATCAAGCACCTGCGACTTGAGGAGCAGGCCGCTTTGCATTTCGACCCACAGCACATGGCCGAAGCGCAATTCATCGCGCGGATCAAGCACCAGTTTCTGGGCTTCATGTCCGGCAACACGCTCCACATCACCCAGCCGAACACGGTAATTGCCGGTCAGTTCGGCATGGTTTTGCGGCAGGCGCCCTGGAAAACTGCTGCGGGACACGGCCTGTCCGATGATGACAGAGCGTTGTGCAGGCAGTACGCAGCGCACTTCCTTGCCTTTGCGGATGACTTCGCGGGGGCTGCCATCAAGCACTTCCATGCGTTCACTTTCTTCGCCATTTGCATAGCGGTGCACGATGCGCGATGTCTCGGTACGCCACCCCGTCTGGTAACTGAACGTTCCGACGTAATTAAGTTGCCGGCTGGCTTTACCGATACGGTCAAGCCAAGCCAGTGGATCCACCACTGCCAATTCGGGAATAACCGACGCCTGTTCGTCCTTAGCAGTCAAAACCCCTTTGCCCAGCGTGGCTGCCTGATTGGCAAAAGACTGGCCGCACAATACGCACAACCCGACAAAAAACCACGTTTTCATCGCGACCATCGGTTTGATATCGGCCATTATCGAACTCATTCCCCCGGCTGACCCGATACGGTACGTATGTACTGTACTGCCGCCGGCATCGGCCCGCTGGCCAATGCCTGATGCGCAACCAGGTAGTCATGGCGTGCGCCGCCCTTCGCGGAACGGACGACATCGGGAACCGTTCCTGATGTTTCAACAATCTGGACGGATGCCACCACCGGAGCAGGCGCATCGTAGGAGAGCACCGCCACAACCCCCGCCACCGCCAGCACCCCCATTACTGAGGCCACCAGCGGCAATAAGCGATGATGCCAGAAATGATGCGAGGGTTTTTCCCTGTTTTTCCTACCGGACGGAGCAAGGATGGTAGGTTCTTTTTCGAGCCGGGCCATCACGCGCTCGGTAAAACCCTCCAACTCCGGCGGTGCGTAGCCCCGGATGAGATCACCCAACAGGCAATACGCATCCCACTCGTCGCGGAATGCCTTATCGTGCTTGAGCCGAATGAACAATATGCGAGCCGCAACATCATCAACGTTGCCATCGAGCATCGCCGAAAGTTTCTCTTTCATTTCAGCTTTCATCCATTCATATAAGGAAACGCTGAACAATTCCTGAGCGTTCTGGCATCGCAGGTGCGGGTTTCAAACCCGCCCAAAACATAGCCTGACACATGGTCTGCAAGCCGACGAACGGACATGGACGTGTTTGAAAC
>WREK01000125.1 GCA_009779355.1 Betaproteobacteria bacterium
AGTACGCACTGGTCAGGATCGACTACGACAAAGGTGCGGCTTGCTCCGTTCAGATGGTTGGTCAGTGCGCGCCGCTTCAGCCAGTCGTCCAGCAGTGGCTCGCCGCAATTGAACCCATCGAGTTGGTGTGTTGCGGTGAGCGGCAACGGTGCTGAGATCTGCATGCTCACGCCTTGTCCGTGCTCCACGGAGCTTTGACAGCCATCAGGCGCTCAAGGGCCGGATTGGTGCTTTGCGGCGCATCGAGCAGCGCAGTGAACTGCCGGAACCTGTCTTCGTCCAGGCTGAAAAAAACCTGATCCAGCACAACGGTTTTTGCTCGCTCGCTCGCAGCTTCAAGCATGAAGTCTGAGCGATTCTTGCCCAGCAAATTAGCGGCATAGTCGATCAAGTCGCGCTGCTCGGGCAGCGCACGTAAATTGATGGAGGCGACACGCATGGGTATTTCCTTCTGTGTACACACAATAGATACACATTATAGGTTGACGTGTATCTGTTGTCAACACAATACGATAACCTGCGTAGATACCGTCTTTCTCGATTTCGTCTCAAGCACTTGACGAGGAAGACGGTATCTGCCGCGCTTTTGTCGGGGGTGCGGACAAAAACTTGGACCATCTGGAGGTAGTTCATCCAGCGTAGCGCCGGACACGACAAGCAGGCTTGCTGAAGTTTTACTCCACAGCCTTCATGGCTCCGTTGTACGCGCTTGGCGCAACAGACGTTCCTCATACCGGCGTGTGACGCTATTGGCAATTTCCTCCAGCGAGGCGCGGATCGCCGCAGCAAAGTCGGCAGTTTCCCCTCCATGAGTTTGCCTGGCCAGCAGCGCTGCATCCCGGTTGGCAAAAGGGATTTTGCTGGTCTTCGTCATGACGCCGCGCAAATCACTGCCGATAAGATAGGTGACCGATGAGACCTCGAATAGCGGCCTGGGTTCGCTCGTCGCGCCAAAATCCGGGGCATAGATGGCCAGAAAACCACGCCGCCGCTCCTGAACCATGCACACTGCTGCGCAATTTACCGAACAGGTTCCCTGTACAAGATTGTCGGCGTAGTGCAACAAATGTCGTGCGTAGTGGAACTTGCGTCGATCCATATTGCAGATGACGCAGTTGGGGTGTTTCTCCAGTTCATCGGCCAGTACATTCGATCTGGTGGCCGATTCAGGTTGTGCCATGGATTGGCGATGGAAGGCCAGGAAGGCAAACGAGGCCAGAAGCATGGAACGTCTGTTCATACGGGAACTCCTAAAATATCCCGGCAAAACCGGGGCTGGGTTTTCAGTCAGTAACTAGCCCGCAACGTCAGCATGAAACTGCGCGGCTCGCCATAGAAGTTGTAAGTGTTTGTCGTGCCTACCGACGCATAGTATTTGCGGTCAAATACGTTATTCACGTTCAGGCTGAGCGAATAGTGCCTGTCAATCTCATAGGCAATCCGGCCGTTGAATACCGCGTAGCCGCTATTGACGATTAAGTCGCGCTGGCCACGGGTGCTTTGCGCCGCACCTTGCGCCTGCATCCCCAAACCGATACTGACACGCCCCAAAAAGCTGTCGCCGCCGAAGCGGTAATTACTCCACAGTTTCAACTGGTGGCGCGGGGAGAAGATCGAATAAGGCTTGCCCTCGTTGGTGGCGTCTTTCAGACAGCGTGTGCTCAGGTAGGTATAACCAGCCATTACATCCAGCCCGCGCATGGGTTTTCCGCTGATTTCCATTTCCCATCCGGTGCTCTTGATTTCACCCGCATTCAGGTAGTAAGGCGTACCGGGAGGGGCGTCGGGATCCAGATAGGCCCGGTTTTTGTCGCGGAGATCAAACCAGGCCAGCGAAGTGGCCAGTCCACCGTTAACAGGATGCTCAAAAACTATTTTTTCAGATGCCAAAGTCCACAAAACGGGTCAAAATAAGTCCGAAAAGCAGCTGTACAAGGTAGTTTTCGGTCATTTTTGGCCTTGTAGACATGGGTTTCTCCAGTGCTTCAGACTTTTTGAGCATCCTGTTAAGGATGGTGTTCAAAGCTTCGCGCACTCCCTGCTGGAACGGTCGGCAAAATGAGGCGAGCCTGCAAGCCTCCCAGAGTCGGTGAGGAGGAGAATTCAAGTTTGCCGCGATACAACGTTGCCAGTTCAGCGGCAATCGAAAGCCCAAGCCCGCTACCCGGCGTCGATTCATCCAACCGGACACCGCGTAGTAATGCCGAGTCAACGGCTTCCGGCAAAATTCCCGAACCGTCGTCCCCAATGTCAATGACCAATTCCGTGAGTTGACAGGCCGTTTCGATAGCGACCCGACTCTTGGCCCACTTGCAGGCGTTGTCCAGCAGGTTACCCAACATTTCCTGCAAGTCCTGTATTTCCCCGGCAAATACCGTTGTCGGCGGGGGTGGTTCCCAATCTATTTCGATGCCGCGTTCAGCGTATACCATCTTCATCGCCCGTGTCAGGGACGCCAGCACGGGGGCAAGAGGCGTCACATGGCCTGGCACACCCGCAGCAACGGCACGGGAACGCGCCAGATGCCAATTGACCTGCCGTCCTGCAATTTCAACCTGCTCCAGCAGCAATTTGGCAAGTTCCTGCGTCTCGGGAGCCTGAAGGGCAAGCTCCCCTGCCTGTTGCAGGACAGTCAACGGGGTTTTGATGGCGTGCGCCAGGTTGCCAGCCTGACTGCGGGAGCGGGAAACAATCTCGGTATTTCGGTTCAAAACCTGATTGAAATCATCCACCAGGGGTTGCACTTCCTGTGGGTAATGCCCGGACAGTTGTTGCGCCTTGCCGTGCCGGATTTGTCGCAGAGCGACCCGCAAACGATGTAGGGGGGCAAGCCCCACATGTATTTGCAGGATGGCTGCCAGCATGAGCAGCGCGAACAGGATACCCAAGGACAAGGCCAGCAGCCCGGAAAACCCGGCGACTGCCTGATCTACGCTTGCCATATTAGCGGCAACAATCAGACGCCACTGGTTTCCGTCGGATTCGTCCGTATCTACGGCGCGTTCCAGCGCCATCAGAGTTTGATGATTCGGCCCCGGAATCATATGTTGATGCGTGCGCCCATCGGCTAGCACATCTGGTGATAGAGCCAGCGTAACGTCCCACAACGAGCGGGAACGCAGCAATCCTATCTGCGCGTCATTTGTGGTTTGGTCCGCAGGCTTTATCCGGTCGACCTGCCAATAGAGGCCGGAATAGGGTTGTTGCCAAAGCGGGTCAGTCAATTGATCCGGATCGATGCGCGGCGTGCCGTCTGCATCCGTCTCCAGCCCGGCAGTCACTTGGTCCAGCCGGATTTCCAGCGCCTGTGCGAATTGTTGCGTCACATGATCGTGAAACAGCCTCTGTAACACCCAGCCAGTCAGAAACAGGGCAATGAACATCGTGCAGGCCGTGGCGAAAATCAGGCGCCATCGTATGCTTTCCCGCACGAGGCGCAGTTTCATCAAAAACAAACCACGGTTAGAAACCTCCCCCTTTAGGGGGATAATCTCGCTTGGGAGAGGCGTAACTTCTTTCAAGCGCTTTTGTCGCCCGGGTACGGGCGTGGATTGAAACATGGACAAGGCTCTACGGTCAATTGATAGCCGAATCCCCGCACGGTTTTAATGGCATCGGGTGGAAGTTTTTTGCGCAGGCGGGCAATGAACACTTCGATAGTGTTCGAGTCGCGTTCGAAATCCTGGGCATAGATGTGCTCGGTCAGTTCCGTGCGGGAAACGATGACACCCGGACGGTGCATCAGGTAGTCCAGTACCATGAATTCATGGCTGGTCAGGACGACGGGCCACCCATCGACCGTGACCTTGTTGTCGCGGGTGTCCAGGACGATGCCACGGCATTCGAGCAAGGGCGAGGCCAACCCCTTTGATCGCCGTATCAGCGCACGTAGCCTGGCCAGCAATTCTTCCATCTGAAAGGGTTTTACCAGATAGTCGTCAGCACCCGCGTCGATGCCTTCCACTTTTTCATGCCAGCCGTCCCGTGCGGTCAAAATCAGCACCGGCATGAAGCGCCTGTTCGCCCGCCATCGTTTCAGAACAGAAAGGCCATCCATGCCGGGCAATCCCAAATCCAGAATGACTGCGTCGTAATTTTCGGTATCCCCGAAAAACAGCGCATCCTGGCCGTTTTCCGCCTCGTCTATGGCGTAACCAGCGCGGTTCAAACCAAGCGCAAGCTGTCGACGTAATGTCCGCTCGTCCTCCACCAGAAGCAGCCGCATCAGTCGTCCTCCCCGTTTTCCCAACCGCCTGAGCCACGGCGGCCCCATCGGTGACCATGACGACCGTGATGCGGCTCCTTTTCCAGCAACGTGCCGTCCCGTGCGTCAAAGTACAGTTTTGACAATGTGCCGTTATCACGTAAGAGCTTGATTTTATAAACCCATATTTCACCTTTTTGCTCCAATCCCACCTTTAGAACTTTGCCGGGAGAATTTTTTTCCACCTGCTGCAAAACCTGTCCAAGCGGCATGAGCTCGCCCGCCCTGACAGCATCACGCGCACGATCCTGCTCGCTTTCCGCCAACACCGGCAGGGCAAGTATTGAAAAGCAGGCAACACAAAGCCATCGGGAGATAAAAAACGGTTTCATCACATGAGTCTTGTTTCAGAAACAACAGAAATCTAGCGGAAAAAAGCTGAACGGAAGATGAATTTCAAGTTCAGGGAGGGTTCAGGCTCTCCTGTTCAGAATGTCACCGTTTTCATCGAAATGGGAAGGTACTCATGGACAAAAAATTTCTAACAACGTTTGCGGTCGCTTGCGCATTGTTGTCAGGTAGCCCTGCTTGGGCGGGCAACACCACCCCGGAAGCACAATTGCAGAAATGGAGTGAGAAGGCCGGAGATGCCGGACAAGCGAACAGGGGGCAAGCCTTTTTTACCCAAAAGCACGGTAATGAATGGGCCTGCGCTTCCTGTCACGGCAATCCGCCAACCACGCAGGGCAGACATGCCGATACGGGCAAAACGCTGAAACCGCTTGCGCCCACAGCCAATCCACAATCCCTGACCGATCAGTCCCGGATCGACAAGTGGTTTCGCCGCAACTGCAAGGACGTGCTCAAGCGTGAATGTACGCCAATGGAAAAGGCTGATGTGCTGGCCTGGCTGATTCAACTGAAACACTGAAGTTTTCGAGGAGCACGCAAGCAATATAAGTCCGTGACAGGCATTCATGCCTGTCACGCTCGCCACGATATTTGGCAGGGGTTTGCACCCCTGCCAAATAAGTCGCCGAAACCCCGCCCTTCAGGCCGGGGTCCGGCTCCACCGCCCTGAAGGGCGGGGTTTCAAACCGGAGTTTGTTTACGATGAAACAAACTGTATGCCGATTGGCCTGCCTGGGCCTTCTGCTCCTGCCGATACCTGTTTTCGCGGGCGGCGGAAAAAACAGGATCGTGAATATGCCTGAACCTTATACGCAGGAATGCTCGGGCTGTCATATTGCTTTTCAGCCGGGTTTGCTTCCAGCAAAGGCGTGGCAGAACATCATGTCGGGCCTGGAACGGCACTATGGGACGGACGCCAGCCTGGATTCGGAAACGGTGCGACAGATCGGTATCTGGCTGCAAGATAACGCGGCCAGGGGTCACCGCGCCAATTCCACACCTCCAGAGGATCGCATCACAGAAACAGGCTGGTTCTACCGGAAACACCGTGCCATCGATGCGTCGACATGGCAGCTGGAAAGCGTAAAAAGCGCAGCAAATTGTCAAGCTTGTCACGTTCAGGCAGAGCAGGGCCGTTTTGACGATGATGGCCTGATTGTCCCGGAAGGTTTGGACGCAGCACAAATGCACGCTTTCCAAGATCATCACAAGCATCATCGACCATCGCACCGCTCAGGTTGGCGATCAGGGGGTAGACATCATGCAACCTGGTGAAACGAAAACCTTTGGCTCCGAACCCGGCGCGGGCAGATTGATGGTAGATGCCCCGATCCGGATGTTCCACATCTTGTTTGCCGTGTGCTTTTTCGGCGCATGGTTGACCTCGGAAAGCGAAGTATGGCGCAACCTGCATGTCACGATTGGCTACACTATGGCTGGATTGTTGCTGTTTCGCGTCGGCTATGGGCTGTTCGGCCCTCCGCAGGCGCGGTTGCGTTCGCAGTTCGAAAGATTCAGGGGGCTTGCAACCATGCTGGGTTTCACCAGAACGGGCGAACAGCGATCAGACGGAAACGCGGGTCAGGTTCCCTTGCTCGCTACGCTACAGAATGCATCAATGGCTGCAACCATCCTCGCCCTCATCGTTCTAACGGCAGTATCCGCCGCAAGCGGTTATCTGGCCTGGAACGATGCCCCGGAATGGGTGGCGGAACTGCATGAAGGAAGCGGCGAAGCGTTGATAAACCTGGGCATTATCCATATCGCGCTCTTATTGTGCTTCTCCTTCCTGCGCAGGCGAAATTTTGCCATGACCATGTTGACCGGAAAAATCACGGGATCAGGACCCAGCATCGTCCAGCACAACCGCACCTGGCTCGCACTTGTGCTGTTCATCGCGGTATGCGCCTTTAGCGCTTACAATTTGCGGCAAACGCCAGAAAGACTCTTTACCGACCACGCCAGCGCCCAGACATTCAAAAAAGGCGGGGAATACAAATATGTCGTCTGGAAAGAAAGGCATGACATGCGAAAGCATGATAAGCATTACCCGAAAAGGAAACACGAGTGAAGGGAGGATTGTCGTGCGGAACCCCGGAGTCACCGGGATCACTCTCTACCCAGTTTTTTGGCTTCATCAACAAGAGAACAAAAATGACAATAACCAGAAATCGGGCGGCGCTTTTTCGCCCGTTTTTCCTGTTGGCCCTGCTGCCGTTTTCTATTGCGCTGGCACAGGTGCTCCTGCCTGCCGCTGTCGACTTCGCGCTGAGCCAGACGCAGGTCGAGAAGGCGAACATCAAACTTCGTACCCTGGCGGAAATCGGCGAGAACAATAACGCCAACGGTAACGCCCAGGCGCTCAACCTTCCCGGTATGGTGGTGCTGCCGCTCGATGCGCAGGAAATCGTCAGCGTGCCGGCCTCCGGCATGGTGCAGGCAATCCTGACGCCGCCGTCGCAGCCAGTGCGCGCCGGGCAGCCGCTGCTGCGGCTCTACAGCCCGCAACTGCTGCAA
>WREK01000126.1 GCA_009779355.1 Betaproteobacteria bacterium
ACCCAGTCTCCGCCAGACTCAGTTGCTTCATTGCTTTCTTCATGTCGCGTATCGCAATAATGACAATGGCGTTATTTTATCAGATCGGGCTGTGTGGTGGCGGGTTGTGCAGAGGTTCCCTAGATTAGACCGCAAGCCGCGAGGCGTTCATGACAGCCCTGCGCCAGCGCGGCGATTTCGCCGCCATCCTTTTCCGGCCATTGGGCGCGCAACGCGGATTCTATGGCTGTTTCAACCGGCTCGCCGCGCTGGACGGCGCAAAACCCGGCCCACGAGGCCAGATCCAGGGCATGCGTATTGCCCGACGCCTGATCGAAAACGGCGCAGCCATCGGCCCAGCGGTGAATGAGAAACTGCTCTCCTGCCGACATGCAAGCGCAAGAACAATTAGCCGACGATGCCGTTGGATTTTAGATAATTGACGATATCTTCGGCATACCAGCGAATCCCGGCCATCGGCTCGTAGTAACCCCGCCTTGCATACTCCTGCCACATGACCAGAACATCCTGGGCCGTCAGGACGGAATCTGGGATCACGGCGCCATTGCCGCCCATCTTGTTGAGATAGGCGCCGATCAGATGAAAATGCACCTGGCCCGCGGCATTCACCGCAAGCGCCTCGCCCAGCGTCATGCTCACCCAGCGGTTGCCCTCTTTCTTGATGAACTGGGTCTTCAGGTATTCGCTGCCTTCAACGAACAGCGGGTGCATCAGGGTGCTCGGCGGCACCGCGGCGGGCCAGTGGTAGGCTCCCTGGCCTGGCTGCTGCTGCGACTTGTAGTTGCCCGGCGACTCTGCCCGCAGGCATTCCCCGTACTTGCCTTCCTGCGACACGCTGGTATTGCGCGACAGCGAGCGCGACGGGGTGAAGCAGGTTATGCCCAGCGCCGGCTGGCTGACCAGAGTGAGCAGAAACGGAGTCGCGGCAGCGCCGGCACCGAGAAAACGGCGACGATCATTACCGTCCCTGTTTGCACACTCCTGTTTGCAATCGGGATGGGTATCTTGATCCGTCATATCGTCCACCATCAGAAAATTTTGTTCACCGAGACGCATGCAATAATTGCACCAAGCTCGGTTTCCGCTCCAAGTCTTTGATATACAACGACATATTTCATGCCGCACGAACCAGGCAAGGCATTCTGACAAAGATTGTAAAAAAATCCGACAGTTGCCTTTGACAGTGAATGATGCAACATCCTTAAGTATGCCTTTGCCAAACCCGGCGAGACAAGTTGCGATCGCTGCTGTTCATGAAAAATGTCACGCTGGGGATCACGCCTCGAAGCCGAGGGGATTCATCGATTGCCAGCGCCAGGAATCGGCGCACATCGCGGCCAGATCCCGTTCCGCGCGCCAGCCGAAGAGACTTTGCGCCAGCCGCGGGTCGGCATAGCAGGCCGCCACGTCGCCAGCGCGCCGATCGACCACGCGATACGGCACCGGCCGGCCACTGGCCTTTTCAAAAGCCGCCACCACCTCAAGCACGCTGTAGCCGCGCCCGGTGCCGAGATTGACCGGCGTCACCCCGGCCAGTTGATCGAGCCGCTCCAGCGCCGCCAGATGCCCGCGCGCCAGATCGACGACGTGGATGTAATCGCGCATCCCGGTTCCATCCGGTGTCGGATAATCGCCGCCAAAAACGCTGAGTTCGTCGCGCCGGCCGACGGCGACCTGCGCCACATAGGGCATCAGGTTGTTCGGAATGCCGCGCGGATCCTCGCCGATCAGGCCGCTGGCATGGGCGCCGACCGGGTTGAAATAGCGCAGCAGCGCCACCCGCCAGCGCGGGTCGGCCCGGCCGATGTCGCGCAGTATATCCTCGATCATCAGCTTGCTGCGGCCATAAGGATTGGTCGTTTGCAGCGGAAAGCTCTCGTCGATCGGCACTGCGTGCGGATCGCCATAAACCGTCGCCGACGAGCTGAAAACCAGGCGGAAAACCCCGGCAGCGGCCATCGCCTCGAACAGATACAGCGAGCCGGTCACGTTATTGTCGTAATAGCGCAGCGGCTGCTCGACCGATTCGCCGACCGCCTTCAAGCCGGCAAAGTGAATTACCGCCCGCAGTGGATGCTCGGCAAAGAGGCGGGCCAGCAGTTGCCGGTCGCGAATATCGCCCTCGACCCAAAGCGGACGCCGGCCGGCGATTTTCTCGATGCATTCGAGCGCCTTGGGCGAACTGTTGGAAAAATTGTCGAGAATCAGCAGCTCATGCCCTGCCGCCAGCAATTCGACGACGGTATGCGAACCGATATAACCGGCGCCTCCGGTGACCAGAATCATTCTTTCCCCACACGATTGCCGCGTTGGCTCCCGCGAGCACAACGCCGATGGCCCGCATTCTGCCCGAAGAAGGCAGGAAATAGAATCTCATTCGCCCGTTTGGGCAAAGTACCAAGGATGTCTTCTGAGCGACCGGCGGATAAATGGCCTGGCTGAACGCCCGCTTGCCGCCGCATCGTCGCGTGGCGCATGGCATGCGGCAATCGGGGGCAAGGCCAGTGGCGGAGACGGAGGAATCAAAAAATGATTTTAAATCAATGGTACTTTTACTAAAATACCATGATAGATACCATGAAATCGTCTCCGTTAAAACACAGCAAATCGTGCCGCCCATGGTCAGACAGACCGGGGCTACACACCGAATCCCATCTCCCCCTCAACACGATACCGATGCGCGGAGCCAACGCCGTTCAGGGTTTTGTCGCGGTAGTATCGGAATGGGATGTACTGCGACTCCCGTTCGAACAGGGCTCCCTTCTGTGCATCGACGACACGCCAGTGTCCGTCGACTAATACCTCCGCCCAGTCGTGATAATCCATCGGTCGCGGGGCAAAGCTACGGTCTGTCACGAATCCCTCGACCATGCGCGCCGCTATGCCTGCCGCCCGGCATAGCGCGACAACCAAGCAGGCGTACTCGGTACAGTCGCCACGTCGCTGACGAAGCGCATAGGCCGCTCCGAGATCCTCCGCTATATAGCCAGCGTATTGAAGGTGCGCCGCTACAAAATGGTAAATATTTCGGACAGTCGCCGCCATGGAATCGGCCTTCAGCGTCGAGGCTGCCATGATGATCTCGCTGTCATCCGATTCGATATAGCGTTCTGGCGCCATCCAGTCCTGCGGATCCTGCACTGCGGGCATCGGCATGGAAACCCGTTCCAGCGTGACGATGAGAGAGGCGGAACGTCTCGCGTAGGCGGCAAGGCGCTCCACCGACGCAAACAAAATGGTGTGTCCCAACGGATCGATTTGTATCTCATGCGGCAAACTGGTTTCGATGCCGCTCAGCCTGAACCAGGCATTACGTTGAACCGGCAGGTACATCCACAACCGCTGGGCCGTCAACTCAACCGGCCCAGGGTTGGTCATGTTCAAGTTAAAGCGCAGTTGTAACTGACCGGCCGCTGCCAGACAGCGACCGGCATACCCGGATACCCCGCTCGCCAGAACACCGACAAAGGCTTGGATCCAAACGCGCCTGTGCATTGAAGAGTTAGCCGCAGCGAGGCCGCTTGGGACCGTGCGCCCTAGCAGCCCATACCGCTTCCTGGGATTGAAGAAAACCCTTCAGCGCCACAGTACCGGCCGAGTAGACCAGCACGGGTGTCGGCGACACGACCTGGCTGTATTGACGAAACGTTGCCTCGCTGATGGGGCCTTCGGTAACAATCACCACATTGGCAAGCGGTGTTTTTTGCTCTTTACGGCGACGTTCGACGATGCTTGCAATCGCTTGCGATGTCCTGTCGGTAACCTGAGGAGCACGCAGGATCTCGGCCATCTTGGGGCTGTCCACCAAAATGACCAAACTTTCCCGGAACTGGCTTTGTACCCACAACTGGGCGGGATCAAGTCGCGCCGCTTCGAGTGCGGAAGGTATGCCGCGCCCATCAACCGGCAACTCCCTGGCCAGATAGCCCGCCATTCCCCCCATCAGCACTTGCACCGACTTGAAACCTTGAGCGCGTAACCGTCCGCAGGACGCATACAGTTCGCGGTCCGCTTTGCCATCCCCAACCAGCAGCAAGGGTTTGTCCCGCAAGTAGTTCTTCAGCCGTATGGTGGCCACGTCCGCACGTATCGCATTGGGAATGTGAAACTGCGCGAAATCCTTCTCCTGGCGGGTATCAATGATCGTTGATCCGCTCTTCTGCAAAAAAGTATTCACGTCCGCAGCCGAAAGCGCGCACCCCATGTCCACGTTTTGGTCTGTACGAGCATCGTTCGGTGTCGCCCCCCCCGGCAAGGGCGTGTTCTTGCACATGGAACCGGATTGCGGCATGTCTCGCAAGACGGCGGGCAGTTCTGAATTGGTTTGTGCCAGAGTACCCATGGCCGTGCAAACCGCCAGCAAACCAACGGGTAATAGACGAATTGAGATGGTGGGCATGGAGGTTCCGATCTGATTTACCTTGCGGATAGTCCGGCAGGCATAGTCAAAGGGGCGAGGGGCGCATCCGGAGTAGCTCCGGGTGCCGCCCCTCCGGGAGGCAAGGGTATTTGATTGATCGGCCCAAAGATCCACTCCGCATAGCTTTGCTTACCGCTAAAGGATTGATCTTCGCTTTCGAAGCCCGCCTGTTTGATCGGAACAGATGTCGAGAGCGAGTGAATGCCGACGATCCTCCCGGATACCATCACAAGCCCCCATTCCGCCTTTCCCGTCATCGGATCCACGAAGATTTTGCGTAAGTGCCGACGAATCCCGGGAAACCGATCATCCTTGAGAAGTTCTTCCAAGCTTGTCGGGTAACCGTGCAGATCGTATCGAGGGGGCAGTGCATGCTGGCCGCCGTTGTCAGGGATCGCTCCCCCTCCGGCTGCCGGGGGCAGTCCGAATACCTGCTGAGCAGCCGCCATGGCAGTCGACGTACTGGCAGCTACCGATGTCGGCAACCGGGCTTCGTAATAGCTTGCCAGCGCAGTCCTGAATTGACGGCCAATTGCCAGCAACTCCTTCTCCTTGTCCCGCTGGCTGGAGGTACTCTGCACATCGGCGGCAATCGTCATCCCGACCCCCATAAGCGCGATCAGGAGCAATACCCAGATGTAAGTGAAACCGCGTTGCGGCTGCAAGCCTGCCATGCCTCGCTCGCGATCACAAGCTGTCATAAGGTTGGCCATCCTTGGCGCTTCCCTGGGCGCCGCTCTTGACATTGGCGATTCCCGTTTCCTCGGCGTTTTGCGGCGGAATCAGTATCCAGGTGGCGTTCGATTCCGTTATAGGGTCCGTGGGTAGCGCATGCAGGTAGCGTTCCTCCACCAGTTCTTCAAGTGTCTTCGGCCAGCGTCCCTTGTCGGCATAGAACTTGTCCAGCGTGATGCGAACGATGCGGAGGTTTTCCTGCAAGGCTTGATCTTTCGATTTGTCGATTGAGCCGAAATAGCGTGGCGCAGCAATGGAGAGCAGAAGCGCCACGATCGACAACACAACCAGGAGTTCGATCAAAGTGAAACCCAGGCGGGCTATCCTGCTGCCGGCCTTCGCAAAAAATGACGCTTTCACCATCGCGTGCACTCGAATTTACCTTCCATAAAAATCAAAAATATAATGGGGTTCACTACATCTGACCTGCGCGAGCTGCTAAACCGTGGTCTGCCCCTATTGCCCGTGAAAACCCCCATGGATCCCAGCTGTCGCTTTATAAGCGAACGGCACCACCCAAATTATTCAGTCATTTATACTTAATAAACCTCCCGATCAACGGGGAAAGAATATAGGAAATAAAAAAAGTTGGAATCACAAACCATGGATCAAATAGAACATCCTCCATATGAAACGCAAATATTATATCAAAAACCACGAAGACACCAATGGTGATTACCGTAACAGCCGCTGCAATTTTTGCTTTACCCATGAAATCCATTGCCATCTACTCCAGCCCACATTCTCCACAAGGAGTAACCTCGGCGCTTGTAACGACGCTTGCGCCAGCGTAAACTCCAACCGAAATGTCTATACCATATACAGGGCCAGACACACCTAATTTACTTATTAACCCACCAAGCTTTATCTTCGAAATAGACCCACCCCCACCAGTAGACGACGTAGCCATAGTCATAAATGCAAATCCGTTTGCAATACCCGGATCAGGGCAAAGTCTTGTGTCGCTAAATGAAGCAGCCGATCCGCTGGCAGTATATTTAAACCCAAATCCCGCAGCAACAGTCGACACAAACCCTTTTATTCTGACCTTCTTTCCACACTTGCATTCGGATGTTAGATCAAACCCAAAAAAACCAGCTCCAACCCCATCTATTATCGCCACCCCTCCCATCGACCCACTCCAATTAACCAAACCAGTTGGATCAACCTTCCCGAGTGGATTCCCCTCAACATACAAATAGAAGTTGATTCCTCCGTTTAACCCAATCGGATCGCTCGTCACATACCTCCCCGTCTGTGGGTTGTAGTATCGATTCCAGTTGTAATGCAATCCGGTCTCTTGATCTTCGTACTGCCCCGGCAACCTGAGATTCGAGTTGATTATCGGTCTTTCCGCCGTCGGGCTGGGTGCGATGATGGTAGCCCCTCCAAACGCCTCGTATTGTGCCGCCCACACCACATTCCCATTCTTGTCTGTTGCCTGCATCGGCGTATCAAGGTGGTTGTGATGGTAGTAGGCAATAGTGCTCTGCCCGTTGCTGTTCTTCGTCTTGACGAACAAGGTACCGGTCGTGAACGGACTATCCGGCCTCGGCCCGTACTGCGTCGTGATACCTGGCTCTTGGCTCGCCGTAACGCTCCCCGCGTTCAGTTGAATCGCCTGTGTCGCTTCAGCAATCAGCCCTTCATCGCTGTACAGGTAGTAGGTGCGTGTGGCTTGGCTTAGCGGGTTCCATGCCCTGAAAATCATCTAGCCGGCCTCCCACCGCCGCAGTAGCGGAGGGGTTAAAGTGAGTTTGCGAACTTGCATTAACCACAGGAGGCCGGAGATGAAATATAGCGGAATTGACCTGCATTCGAAC
>WREK01000127.1 GCA_009779355.1 Betaproteobacteria bacterium
CTCATCAATCGCGCCTATATCGAGATCATGTCTACCGGCGACCGGTGCGGCCGCGTTTTTACCTTCCCGATCCCAACCTACAACATCACCGAGGATTTTCCGTGGGAATCGGAGAACACCGAGCGGCTTTTCGCCATGACAGCGAAGTACGGCCTCCCGTACTTTCAGAACTTCATCAACTCCGACATGAAACCGAACCAGATCCGGTCCATGTGCTGCCGCCTGCAACTCGACCTGCGGGAGCTTCTGAAACGCGGCAACGGCCTTTTCGGTTCGGCAGAGCAGACCGGCTCAATCGGGGTCGTCACCCTCAACTGCGCCCGGCTCGGTTATCTTCACGCTGGCGATGAGGGCGCCCTGCTGGCGCACGCGGTGCGTCTCGCCGACATGGCCCGCGACAGCCTGGAGATCAAGCGCAAGATCGTGCAGCGTTTGATGGACGACGGCCTTTTCCCTTACACGAAACGCTATCTCGGCACCCTGCGCAACCATTTCTCGACCATCGGCGTGAATGGCCTCAACGAAATGATCCGCAACTTCACGCACGGCGCCGACGACATCACCTCCCCCTCCGGGCGTGCCCTGGCGATATGCGTGCTCGACCGCTTGCGTGAGCGCATGCGCGACTACCAGGAAAGCAGCGGCAATTTGTACAACCTCGAAGCAACCCCAGCCGAAGGCACGACTTACCGTTTCGCCAAGGAAGACCGCAAGCGCTGGCCCGCCATCCTGCAAGCCGGTACGGCGGAGAAGCCCTACTACACCAATTCCTCTCAATTGCCGGCGGGTTTCACCGACGACCCCTTCGAGGCGCTGATTCAACAGGATGATTTGCAGGCCCGCTATACCGGCGGAACCGTGCTGCACCTCTATATGCGCGAACGCATCTCCTCGGCTGCATCCTGCCGCCAATTGGTACGCACGGTACTGACACGCTTTCGCCTGCCTTACATCACTGTCACGCCGACTTTCTCGATTTGTCCGAAACACGGCTATCTCGCTGGCGAGTACGAATTCTGTCCCAAGTGCGACGAGGAAGCCCTCGCCCGGAAGGGGCAGGCAAACAAGTTTTTCCAACACGACGAAAGGAGCCATTTTCATGTCTGAACACATCAAACAAACCGCATTACAGGAACACGAACGCCAGCGCTGCGAGGTGTGGACCCGCGTCATGGGCTATCACCGCCCCGTTTCGGAATTCAATCCCGGCAAACAGGGCGAGCACCACGAGCGCCGCCATTTCGTCGAACCCTGCGGCAAGCCTGCATCCTGTGGCTAAAACGCCCGAACCGGCAGTAAGCGGCCTGGTGCCGTTTACCACCATCGATTTTCCCGGGCGGCTCGCTGCGGTTATTTTTTGCCAGGGTTGCCCCTGGCGCTGTACCTATTGCCACAACCCGCACTTGCTGCCGGCAGGCGCCGGCACGTTGCGGTGGCCGGAAATCCTGGCGTGGCTGAAGACGCGGCGAGGTTTACTCGACGGCGTTGTCTTCAGCGGTGGTGAGCCGTTGTTGCAGCGCGGGCTCGCCGCCGCGCTCGCCGAGGTACGCAGCCTGGGCTTTGCGACCGGCCTGCACACTGCGGGCATTTATCCGGCGAGGCTGGCCGCAGTGTTGCCGCTGCTCGACTGGGTTGGTTTCGATATCAAGGCACCGTTCAGGGAATATGCTTCGGTCGTCGGCTATGACGCAGGCGCGCTGGCCCAGGCATCGCTTGAAACACTGCTTGCTTCCGGTGTCCCATATGAGGTTCGCAGTACCGTACCGCCTGGTTTTGGTACTGAAGCCCTGATGCGGCTGCGTGAGGATTTGAACCGCGTCGGAACATCAAACCTCACGTTGCAGGAATGCCGACTCCCGGAAAAGCCCGACTATCCTGCGAGAAGATAGATCCTCTCCAGGGAAACACTGATTATTCCTTGTCGTAATATGTTATTAGCATAACCCGGGTGATTTAAAAACCCGTCGGAAACTTGGCATTGTCGCTCAGGGTACGCCCTGATAGCCGTTACCTGTCCTCTGCTGCTTTCTACCAATCCACCCGCTCAACCCCCGCCAGTGAGCGCCCCAGGAACCGCTCCCCGATGGTCTGGAATCGCAACGGCACGTCGGTCACGAAATAGCGATACGTTGCAGGTTCCTGCCCCCCCGCGGCCAACCCCGTTTCCCGCAACCGAATTGCGGCGAGTTCGGCGGTCGTTTCCGCCGAGTCGATGAGTTTGACTTTTTCTCCCGCCACGTCGCGCAACAGCGGTTTGAGCAGGGGGTAATGCGTGCACCCGAGCACCAGGCTACCGACATCTTCCGCCAGTATCGGACGCAAATATTCCTGCGCCGTCAGCCGTGTGACCGGATGATCGAGCCAGCCTTCTTCTACGAGCGGCACAAAAAGCGGGCAGGCTTGCGAACAGACGCGCGCGCCGGGGGCGAGTGCGTGTATCCGCCGCGCGTAGGCGTTGCTGTTGATCGTGGTCGGCGTACCGATGACGCCGATACACCCGCCGCCCGGCACGGCTACGGCGGCACGCGCCCCGGCTTCGATGACATCGAGCACCGGAATATCTCCAGCCCGCGCTGTTACGGCTTTCAGGGCCACGGCGGCCATCGTGTTGCAGGCAACAATCAGCATCTTGACCTCCTGCCGCAGCAGGAAATCGACGATCTGGCCGGTAAAAAGCTCAATCGTTGCTACCGATTTGACGCCGTAGGGTACGCGAGCGGTATCGCCGAAATAAACGATGCTCTCCAGCGGCAGGCGTTCCATCAGCGCACGGACGACGGTCATGCCGCCCACGCCTGAATCGAAAACGCCAATGGCGTGGTTGGGTGCGTTCACTCCAGCACCACGGCGGCAAATTTCCGTTTACCCACTTGCAGGACGACCCGATTGCCCGCGAGGAGTAGCCGCATGCGATCTTCGAGGCGCTCGCCATCGAGCTTCACCGCGCCCTGTTCGATCATGCGCGATGCTTCCGAGGTAGTTCCGGTCAGCCCCGCTTCCTGAATGACCTTGAACACCGGCATCCCGCTGCCGACGGCAACCCGTACTTCGGGAATGTCATCGGGGATTTCGTTTTTCTGGAAACGCGCCTCGAAGTCGGCGAGCGCATCAATGGCGGCCTTCTGGCCGTGGAAACGGGTCACGAACTCCTGCGCCAGCATTACCTTGACATCGCGCGGGTTGCGCCCGGCTTCGATTTCGGCTTTCAATGCCGTAATTTCATTTGTGTCACGAAATGACAGCAAATCGTAATAGCGCCACATTAAATTGTCAGAAATTGACATGGTTTTACCGAATATTTCTTTCGGCGATTCTGCAATGCCAATATAGTTGCCTAACGATTTGGACATTTTATTCACGCCGTCCAACCCTTCGAGTAGCGGCATCATCAGCACGCATTGCGGCGCCTGCCCGTAATGCTTTTGCAATTCACGCCCCATCAGCAGGTTGAAACGCTGGTCAGTCCCGCCCAGTTCGATGTCGGCCTTCATCACCACCGAGTCGTAACCCTGGCAGAGCGGGTAGAGAAATTCGTGAATCGATATCGGCTGTTCGCCCGCGTAGCGCTTGGCGAAGTCGTCGCGCTCCAGCATGCGCGCCACGGTCTGCTGCGCGGCCAGGCGGATCATCCCCGCCGCGTCCATTTCGTTCATCCAGGCCGAGTTGAAACAGATTTCCGTTCTTTCCGGGTCGAGAATCTTGAACACCTGCTCACGGTAAGTCTCGGCATTGGCAAGTACCTGCTCGCGTGACAGGGGCGGACGGGTCGCGTTCTTGCCGCTCGGGTCGCCAATCATGCCGGTGAAATCCCCGATCAGGAACATGATGTGATGCCCAAGTTCCTGGAAATGGCGCAGCTTGTTGATCAAAACAGTGTGTCCGAAATGCAGATCGGGTGCGGTTGGGTCGAACCCGGCCTTGACCCGCAACGGGCGGCCACTCTTCAATTTCTCGACCAGTTCCGCCTCGATCAGTAACTCTTCGGTTCCGCGCCGGATCAGACTCATCGCGGCCCCAACTTCTTTCATTCTTTTCTCCAATAAGGTCACAGTCTTTCACACGCATGTCTCGCTAAACTTCGATCAAGCTCTCCTGAAGAGAGAGACAACCTCCTCAACCAAGAGTGCGAAATGCGTACAAGAAAAAGAAAGATTCTAGCCGAATTGCGGTGGCGGCTCGAAGGGCTACGCTGGACGATCAGCAGATTCTTTGGGCAAATCGGTAAAATTAAACGCCACCAAAGCGGGCTGCGGTGGCAGATGAGTGAGCTGCGCTGGCGGCTTGCCGGGCTGAACCGGACGCGGCGTGCCAAACCCGGCAGCCTTTCGGAGAACATGGCCGAACTGCCCTGGCGGCTGTTTCGCAATAAACGGGGTTGGATTGCGAGCGGTTTCGTGGGCATTTCCGCGCTTGGCGTTGCCGCCGCTACGGCAGTCGTAACGCCGGAAGAACCCGTTGGCATGCAGACCATCGTGGAAAAACTCGCCGTCCTCCCGGAAATTATTTCCTCTCCCGGCCTTCCCTACGTTTATGACGATCGCGTCGGCCCCGGCGACACGGTTCAATCCATTTTCCGCCGCTTGGGCGTCTCCGACCCAGACGCCCTGGCTTTCCTCCAGAAAGACCCGGAAGCCTCGCGTGCTGTACAACAATTGCGCAGTGGCTACTCGTTTACCATTGTTGTCGATACCTCCGGCCATTTGCTGTCCATGCGCCTGCCGACCACGGCCAGCGGAAATTCCGTTGAAATCTCGCGGAACGCGAACAGCCAGCCATTCCAGGTTTCCAACACGTTGGTTGCGCTTGAAAGCGGAACCGAAATGCGCAGGGGAATCATCACAAACTCGCTCTTCGCTGCGACGGAAGCCTCTGGCCTGCCCGATAGCATCACCAAGCAACTGACCGACCTGTTCGGCACCGAGATCGACTTTCACACCGACCTGCGTGCGGGCGACACGTTCGGCGTGATTTACCAAACCGCATATGACCGGGGCGCACCCACACAGGCGGGCCGCATCCTGGCTGCCGAATTTGTTAACCAGGGTGTGCGCTACGCCGTCTTCCTCCACACCACCGCCAACGGCCACGCGGAGTACTACAAGAGCACGGGGCAGAGCCTGCGTAGTGCCTTCCTGCGTTCCCCTCTCGAATTTTCCAGAGTCACATCTACCTTTGGCAGCCGCGTACACCCGGTTTACGGGAGTTGGCACAACCATAGCGGCGTGGATTTTGGCGCCCCCGTCGGAACCCCGGTGCGGGCAACATCGGACGGTGAGGTCACTTTCATTGGGCGCTACGGTGGTTACGGCAAATTCATCGTCCTCAAGCACCGGGACAACATCAGCACGGCCTATGCCCACCTGAATGCCTTTGCACCCGGTTTAAGCGTCGGCGAAACCGTCAGGCAGGGTGAAATCATCGGGGAAGTAGGCGCAACAGGCCGGGTAACGGCCCCTCACCTGCATTACGAGTTCCGCATCAACGATGTCGCGCAAAACCCGATGACAGCGGTACTGCCGAACCCCGAGCCACTACGTGGCAAGGAACTTGCCCTTTTCCGCGAAAACATTCGTATCCAGCTTGCCCGGCTGGAACTGCTCAACCACCACATCGCATCCAACAAACATGAAGACACGGCAAGTAAAATGTAAAAATCCGTCTCAAACAGTTTGAGCCGTAAAAACCAAGGGGCGCTCAAGCGCCCCTTGGTTTTTTTTTCCTTGGCAATGTACCGCTCAGGCCGAAAACGACGACCCGCAGCCGCAGGTGTTGGTTGCGTTCGGATTGCGGATCACGAATTGCGCGCCTTCCAGCCCTTCGGTGTAGTCAATCTCGGCCCCAACAAGGTATTGGTAACTCATCGAATCCACGAGCAGGGTAACGCCGCCCTTTTCGAGCGTCACGTCGTCTTCGTTGACCTCTTCGTCGAACGTAAAACCGTACTGGAATCCCGCACAACCGCCACCACTTACAAATACGCGCAGTTTCAGGGCGGGATTGCCTTCTTCCTCGATCAACTCGCGTACCTTGCCAACCGCGCTATCCGTAAACACCAGGAAATCCTGGGTGTCGGCTTCCATATTCATTGCTTGTCTCCTGTCTTGTGTGGGTTGCCCCGTTGGGCCGTTACGAATGATGCCTTACACGTGTGGTCACGTCAAAGTCTGGCGTAAGCAGGAAAACGCCGGGCACCAGCCCGGCATTCTCTTCAAGCCACGCTTGTGCGTGGCGCTCGCCATCCAAGGCTCAAGGACTGACCGGCACCATGTCCAGCCCGAGGTTTTCCTCTTCCCCGAACATGATGTTCATGTTCTGCACCGCCTGTCCCGCCGCGCCTTTCACCAGGTTGTCGATCACCGACAGCACGACCACCGTGTCGCCACCCTGTGGCCGATGCACCGCGATCCGGCACATGTTGGAGGCACGCACCGAGCGCGTTTCCGGATGGCTGCCGGCGGGCAGTACATCCACGAACGTCTCGCCAGAAAACCGCTGTTCGAACAGCTCCTGCAATGCCTTTCCGTCGATGTCGCTTGTGAGCCGCGCGTAGAGCGTGGCGTGAATGCCGCGGATCATCGGAGTCAGGTGCGGCACGAAAGTCAGCCCGATTTCCGCCCCCCCCAGCATCCGGGAAAGCCCCTGGCGAATCTCCGGCAAATGGCGATGGCCGCCCACGGCATACGCCTTGAAGCTGTCAGTAACTTCGGAATACAGCATCGTCATTTCCGGCCTGCGTCCGGCTCCCGACACGCCTGACTTGGCATCCGCAATCAAATGCCCGCAATCGACGATGCCCGCCTCCAGCAAGGGCAGGAACCCCAACTGCACGGCAGTTGGGTAACAACCGGGATTGGCCAGCACCCTGGCTCCGCGAATCTGTTCGCGGTGAATTTCCGGCAATCCGTAGACCGCCTCGGCCACCAGTTCGGGGGAGGCATGGGCCATGCCATACCATTTTTCCCA
>WREK01000128.1 GCA_009779355.1 Betaproteobacteria bacterium
GGATCGGGATGGGATGCAAGGCGCAAACCACAGCCATAGCCGTTGCTATGGCGAGGATTTGCAACGCCGCAGACCGCCCGACTCCGCAGATGCACACGGCGCGGCGACTTGTTCAGACCATCCCTAAGGGGCATGTTGCGTTATCATAAGGGCTGGTGTCGGGATATCGTCACTGAATGGGGAACTGTCAGGATGAGGATGGTTATCAATTAATCTATCAGCAAGCGCGGACGATACCACGCGATGTTGTTTGGGTTCATGGAGGAGAGCATGTCTGACGATACAAGCAAGCAGCAAGGCGATGGCTTTCAGGCAATGATGCAGGCCGGGCAGGCCATGATGAAAGGTTTTTTCGAAACATTGGCGAAACAGCAGGTTGCCATGCAGGATTCAACGGGGCTGGCCGCAACGAGCGTACCCATACCCGACAACGAGACCCTGGCACGCTTGCAGAAAGAATTCGCGAGCAACCACATGGCTTTGTGGATGTCGATGATGGGTCGCAAACCAGGTGAGCGTTCCGAGCCGGTTATCACACCAGAAACCGGTGACAAGCGTTTTTCGTCTTCGGAATGGCTGGACAATCCGATGTTTGATTACCTGCGCCAGTCGTACCTGATCAATTCCAGTTTCCTGCGTCAGGCCGCAGACAGCGTACCGATGAATGATGAACGTGCCAAGGCGCGCCTGCAATTTCTGACCCGGCAATATATCGACGCACTGGCTCCGAGCAACTTTGCCGCGACCAACCCGGAATTCATCCGTACCGCGATCGATACCGAGGGGAAGAGCATCACGCGTGGCATCCAGAACCTGCTCTCCGACCTTGAAAAAGGGCGGGTCTCGATGACGGACGAAAACGTTTTCGAGGTAGGCCGTGAATTGGCCATCACGCCGGGTGCGGTCATTTTCGAGAATGAACTGTTCCAGTTGATCCAATATGCGCCACTAACGGAAAAGGTTGCGCATACGCCGTTCTTGATTGTGCCGCCGTGCATCAACAAGTATTACATCCTCGATTTGCAGGCGGAAAACTCGTTTGTGCGCTACATCATTGAGCAGGGGCATACCGTATTCCTGGTGTCGTGGAAGAATGCGGGGCCCGAAGACGCCGACAAGACCTGGGACGATTACGTTGAAAAGGGCCCGCTCACCGCGCTCAAGGTCGTGCGCGAAGTCACCAAGGTTCAAAAGCCCAACATACTGGGGTTCTGCGTTGGCGGGACTGTCCTCGCTACGGCGCTGGCGGTGGCTCGCGCGCGTGGCGAAGACCCGGTTGCCAGTGTAACTTTCCTGACGACGTTGCTTGATTTCTCCGACACGGGCGAAATCGGCTGCCTGGTCGACGAAGCAAGCGTGCAGATGCGTGAAAAAACCATTGGCAAGGGCGGCCTGCTGCGCGGGCAGGAACTTGCTAACGTATTCTCGTTCCTGCGCGCCAACGACCTCGTCTGGCAATACGTCGTCGGCAACTATCTCAAAGGTGGCACGCCCAAGGCGTTTGACCTGCTGCACTGGAATTCGGACGCGACCAACCTTCCAGGGCCGTTCCTGGCATGGTATCTGCGTAACATGTACCTCGAAAACAACCTGCGGATACCTGGACGGCTGACTGTGGCGGGGGAGAAGGTCAACTTGAGCAAGATCGACGCTCCGGTCTACTTCTTCGCGGCGCTGGAAGATCATATCGTGCCGTGGACGACGTCTTATCTTGGCCGTGCCCTGTTGGGCGGCGATACCACGTTCGTGCTGGGCGCAAGCGGGCATATCGCGGGAACCATCAACCCGGTGACGAAAAACCGGCGCAGCTATTGGACAAACCCGGCCAATGTTCCTTCGCCGGACGAATGGCTGGCAGGTGCACAGGAACATCCGGGAAGCTGGTGGGCGCACTGGATCGAATGGCTGAACGGCTTTGGTGGCCGTCAGATAGAGGCACGCGGTCGGCTTGGCAGTGCGCAATACGAGCCGATCGAACCGGCGCCTGGGCGTTATGTGAAAGTACGCGCCTGAAACACCGGGACAAGGCGGGGCGGATAGGCTGCTTCTTTTCCGCCCGCGCTTTTTCTCGCTGTCATTTAGGCTTTCGTGATACGATCTATAGATTTTGCGGCGCAACACACAGGTCGCATATCGGGCGGGGCTTTTGCTGCGGGAGTGGTCGAAGCCTGAAATATATTATCTGGAGACGAATACAATGACTCAAAGAATTGCTCTCGTTACCGGCGCCATGGGCGGCCTCGGTACTGCTATCTGTCAGGAATTGGCCAAAGCCGGGCATAAGGTGGTTGCGGCATACCATCCCCAGTTCGACAACAAGGACGAATGGCTGCAAGAACAAGCGGCAGCCGGATTCAATGATTTCATTCCGGTGGCAGGCGACGTGGCCGATCTGGCCTCGGTGCAGGCCATGGTGGCTGAGGCCGAGGAGAAGGCTGGCCCCATCGACATCCTCGTAAACAATGCCGGGATCACCCGCGACAAAATGTTTGCCAAGATGGAGCGGGATCAGTGGGATGCGGTCATCAGTACCAATCTGACCAGCCTGTTCAACGTCACCAAACAAGTTTCAGCCAAGATGGCTGATCGTGGATGGGGACGCATCATCAACATTTCGTCGATCAACGGCGTCAAGGGCCAGGCCGGACAGGCTAACTATTCCGCCGCCAAAGCTGGCGTGATCGGTTTTACCAAGGCGCTTGCCCAGGAACTGGCCGCCAAGGGCGTGACCGTCAACGCTATTGCCCCGGGTTACGTTGCTACCAAGATGGTGATGGCGATTCGCGAAGACGTCCTGAAGGGTATCGTTGATACCGTTCCGATGAAGCGTTTGGCCAAGCCCGAAGAAATCGGCTATGCCGTGACCTTCCTTGCCGACGAATTGTCTGGTTTCACCACAGGTGCCACACTTAACATCAACGGCGGCCTGTATTATCAATGAGCCGCAGGGTGGTTTCACAATTCGTATAACTCAGAACCCCGCCGGATGGCGGGGTTTGTGTTTTCGTTATTGAGATATATATTTAGAGAGGGAACCTTGTCCGCGAGGATGAGTCGGTAGACCAGGAGAATGCATATGGGCGAACAGATACGCCTGATCAAAAAATACCCAAACCGCCGTCTTTATGACACACGAACCAGTGCTTACATCACCCTTAGCGATGTCAAAGAACTTGTGCTTGGGCATGAGGATTTCCAGGTAGTCGATGCCAAGACGAGTGAAGATCTCACCCGCAGCATCCTGCTACAGATCATTCTGGAAGAAGAAAGTGGTGGCATGCCGATGTTTACCAGCGATTTGCTTTCCCACATGATCCGTTTCTACGGCCACGCCATGCAGGGCATGATGGGTAAGTACCTTGAAAACAACATCAAGGCATTTTCCGACATGCAGCACAAATTGCAGGAGCAGGTACGCAGCATCTATGGCGATAACAATTCCATCAGCAAAGATTTGTGGGCGCAATTCATGAATTTTCAGGGGCCTGCGTTACAGAACATGATGGGCGCTTATGTGGAACAGTCCAAGAAAATGTTCCAACAGATGCAGGATCAGGTCGAAAGCCAGACACGCAACATGTTCACGGGTTTCCAGTTTCCCCCCCAGTTCTCGGCGCATTATGGCAGCGCGGGCAAAGGTGAAAGCACGCCTCCTTCAAACAAGTAAAGACATAAAGGACATAAAATTTTGCCCGGTTTTACACGCGATTTCATATGTGTTTAACTCCGGGAACCCCTCGTGCTTCATTGGTGTGTGTTTTGCTATTGGACGCGCATGAGTCCCGCCTCTTCTGACCAGCCTCCCCGTGTGGGTTTCGTCAGCCTCGGCTGTCCAAAGGCCACGGTCGATTCTGAACAGATACTGACCCGCCTTTCCATGGAAGGGTACGAGATTTCGGTATCGAATGAAGACGCCGATCTCGTTATCGTGAATACCTGCGGCTTTATCGACGCAGCCATCGATGAGTCGCTTGACGCTATCGGCGAAGCATTGGCCGGCAACGATAATGTCATCGTAACCGGGTGTCTTGGTGTGCGCGCCGAACTCGTGCAGGAAATGTATCCACAAGTGCTGGCGGTTACCGGCCCGCATGCCACTGAAGCAGTCATGCGGGCTGTGCATCGCATCTTGCCCATGCCGGGCGATACTGGTGCTGTGCCGCCGGAAGGTATCCGCCTGACGCCGCGCCACTATGCATATCTCAAAATTTCCGAAGGCTGCAACCACGACTGTACCTTTTGCATCATTCCTATGTTGCGTGGCCCGCTGGAGAGCCGCCCGATCCATGAAGTGATGGATGAGGCCGAAGCGCTGGTTTCGGCAGGCGTGCGTGAAATCCTCGTCATCGCACAAGACACACCTGCCTATGGTCTCGACGTGGGTCATCGAACCGGTTTCTGGAACGGGCGGCCCATGAAAACGCGCTTGCTGGAGCTTGCCAGCGCCCTTGGGGAACTCGGTGTCTGGATACGGTTGCACTACATGTACCCGTATCCCGCCGTGGACAAGATCGTTGAACTCATGGCCGAGGGAAAGATACTGCCGTACCTCGACGTGCCTTTCCAACACGCCAGCCCCCGCATCCTGCAAGCGATGCGGCGTCCGGCGAATAGCGAAAACGCGCTCGAACGTATCCGCCGCTGGCGCGCCATCTGCCCGGACATCACCATTCGTTCCACCTTTATTACAGGCTTCCCCGGCGAAACTGAAAAAGAGTTCGAGCAACTCCTGCGTTTTCTCGAAGAAGCGCGGCTCGACCGCGTCGGAGCGTTTGCCTACTCCCCGGTCGAAGGCGCACCGGCCAACGCGTTGTCCGGTGCGGTTCCAGAGGAAGTGCGGGAAGAGCGCCGCCAGCAGTTGTTGGAACTCCAGGAAGACATTTCTACACAATGCCTTGAAGCGCGCATCGGGCAGGAAATCACCGTACTGATCGACGAAGTCAGCGAAGAAGAGGGTGCGATTGCCCGTTCCCCTGGTGATGCCCCGGATATCGACGGGTTGGTCATCATTCCCGAAGGCGAAGGGATCGAACCCGGCGATTTTGTCCGTGTCAGGGTCATCGATTGCGACGTCCACGATCTCTACGCCGAACGCCTTGATGGCGATAACTGAATCCAGCCTGCCAACCCGTCTCGTTGCCCTCGTCGGTAGCGGTCATGTACTGACTGGGCCTACCGAAATGTCGCCGTATCTCACCGACTATCGCGGCAACTATCATGGGCGCTCGCTCGCCGTCGTCAAACCGGCAAACACCGAAGAAGTCGCTGCCGTCGTCAAACTCTGCCTTGAGGCCGGTGTGCCAATCGTTCCGCAAGGCGGCAATACCGGCCTGTGCGGCGGGGCAACGCCGTTGCCGGACGGACAATCGGTTCTCGTCAGCCTGTCGCGCCTTGACCGGATACGGGCGCTTGATACCCGCAATGACACCATCTGCGTGGAAGCCGGTTGCGCCCTGGCCACCGTGCAGGAAGCTGCCGCTGCTGCGGGACGGTTCTTTCCGCTATCGCTGGCTTCCGGCGGCAGTTGCGAAATCGGCGGCAACCTCTCCACCAACGCTGGCGGGGTGCAAGTGCTACGCTACGGCACCATGCGTGAACTTACCCTTGGGCTGGAAGTCGTCCTGCCCGATGGCCGGGTCTGGAACGGCCTGCGGGGGCTGCGCAAGGACAACACCGGCTACGACCTCAAACAACTCTTCATTGGCGCGGAAGGTACGCTGGGCATCATCACCGCCGCCGTCCTTAAACTCTTTCCCGCGCCAAAAGCCAGGGCAACTGCCTGGGTGCGCGTTTCCACCCCGGCGGCGGCGGTTGCGCTGCTCGCGCGCTTTCGGGCTACTTGCGGTGACAGGGTAAGCGCTTTTGAAATCCTTGGCCGCCCGCTGCTCGAACTGGTCTTCAAACACATGCCGCGTTGTCGCCCGCCTCTTTCCGAGTCCTCAGACTGGTCGGTTCTGGTGGAACTCACTGAATCCTCTGCCAGCGTCCCTCTCCCCGCCCTGCTCGAACAGGCGCTGGATGCGGCCATTGGGGCAGGGGAGGCAGTTGATGCCGCTATCGCTGCGACGGAATCCCAAGCCGATGCCTTCTGGGGTTTACGCGAAAATGCCAACGAAGCTCAAAAAAGCGAAGGCTTTGCCATCAAGCACGACATTGCCGTGCCCGTGAGCCGCATCCCCGAATTCATTGCCTGCGCCGATGCCGCCCTGCGCGCATGGCAGCCCGGCGTGCGCATCATCGCTTTCGGCCACATCGGCGACGGCAACCTGCATTACAACCTGTTCCCGTCGTCCGGGGAGGACGAAGCAGCGTTCATCGCACGTGCTGATGAAGCCAACCACATTGTGTATGAATTGGTTACAGGGCTGGAAGGCTCGATTTCAGCAGAACATGGGCTTGGACAACTCAAGCGCGAAGCAATATACCGATACAAGGACGCGCTCGAACTCGAACTCATGCGCACGGTCAAATACGCTTTCGATCCGCTTGGCATAATGAATCCGGGAAAGGTGCTCTGATACCGTCACGGTTTGAGCCGCCCCGGCCTATGATCTACGCATATTGTGATGTGTGCAACCACCTCGCCCCCTGGCATGCTGATCAAATGGTGGCGTAGGTCGGACAAACCGCGAAGCGGCGCCTTCCGACGGTAGTACCGCCCGATGCGAGAGCATCACAATATGAAATGAGAAATTGTGACGCTTCGCGTCAGAGGGTTACACCCGGCGGATGGCGGCCTTCGGCCTTATCCGCCCTACGATTCATTCCGGGCTACACTTGTTAGCAACTATGATGTCGGGATGCGATCGCCCTACAGCGTGCAGGGGCAAGAGGATGGCGGCAACGTTGGGGTTCTATATGAACGCCTCCCTTTGTGCAAGCCTTTGCATGTTTTAACCGACAGGATAGGTTGCAGCTCTATATCCGGCCTTGTTGCA
>WREK01000129.1 GCA_009779355.1 Betaproteobacteria bacterium
CTATAACCGCCACGCTGCGCTGGAAATCCGCAAGCGGCTGTTTGAACTGATCGGCGACGACGCGCACCATGTCAGGGTGTACACCTGCCACGCGCTGGCGATGCGCCTGGTGGGCGCAAGCTTTAAGGATCGCGAAGAGGAGAATTTCGACGCCGTTCTGGCCAAGGCCGTGGACTTGCTCGAAGGCCACAACCTGCCGCCGGAAGATGCCGACGTGCAGCGTGACCGCCTGCTGGCGGGCTTCCGCTGGATACTGGTGGACGAGTATCAGGACATTGACAAGGGCCAGTACGCGCTGATCTCGGCGTTGGCCGGGCGCGGGCGCAGCGACGAGGATGGCCGTCTCAACCTGTTTGCTGTGGGCGACGACGACCAGAACATCTACGCCTTTGCCGGCGCCTCGGTGGAATTCATCCGCCGCTTCGAAGAAGAGTACCGTGCCAGGAAGCAATTTCTGGTCGAGAACTACCGCAGCACGCGCCACGTCATCGAAACGGCCAACCGCGTGATCGCCCGCGCTTCGTCGCGGATGAAAACCGACGCGATACAGATAGATACTGCCCGTTCTAAATCCCTGCCTGGCGGCGACTGGCAGCAGATGGACACTGTGGGTCAGGGGCGTGTACAGATTCTTCCGGCGGGTAACGACGCGCAGCAGCAGGCGCTGGCGATTTACACCGAACTGCGGCGCATGATGGCGCTGGGTCTCGACCCTTTAAAAACAGCGGTCATTGCCCGCCAGTGGAAATACCTGGATCCCATGCGCGCGGCACTGGAAGCCGCTGGCATCCCAGTTGCCATGGCCGGCGAGGAGGCACCGCCCCTGTGGCGCCTGCGCGAAACGCAGGCGCTGTTGGCCTTTCTTGGTCAGCGCCAGGAGGCTTCACAGTCACGCCTGCTCAAAGCCGGTGACTTGCAATCATGGCTCGCAACGCAGGACGGCACAGGCTGGTGGCCCATGCTGGGCGAAGCCGTCGCCGCCTTTGCTGAGGACACCCAGGGCGTAGGAGTGACGCGCGATGTCTTTCGCGAGTGGCTGGCCGAGTGGGGCCGTGCCAGCCGCCAGCAGCAGACGGGCATCCTGCTGCTGACCGCGCACCGCGCCAAGGGGCTGGAGTTCGACCATGTGTTCGTCCTGGACGGTGAATGGAGCACAAGCAGGGAGGGTTCGGATGCCGTGCGCCGCCTCTATTACGTTGCTATGACCCGCGCCCGCGCTACGCTGACACTGGCACGCATGGACACAGGCAATGCGATGATTGATGCATTAGGCGAACATCCCTCTCTTGTGCGCCGGCTGCCAACTCCGTGGCTGCCCGCCCCTGGGGCTATGGGATGCCAATATTGCCTGCCTGGTCTGGGAGAGATCGATCTGGGTTTTGCGGGCAGGCAAGACACCAACAGCAGCGTGCATCGCGCGATCGCCCGCTTGCGCGTCGGTGATGCACTGCGCTATATCGGGGACGAGCGGGGCATTCGGCTCGAAGACGCATCGGGAACGACCGTCGGTCGCTTATCAAAAAACTTCAAGCCGCCACCCGGCCTGTGTTGCCAGGATGCTCGGGTACGCGCAATCCTGGTCAGGCGCAAATCCGACAGCGCGACGGAATATCAGGCCCACTGCCGTAGTGAAATTTGGGAAGTCGTGCTGCCGGAGCTGATTTTTGACGCCGCCACCGATCAGGTGGACGTGCGCGGCTGGGTATCCTGCCCAGATGACGTGGCAAGCGGCGACGACCTCGCGGCATTGCCCGCCTTGCTGCCGGCCAAGGGCCGTTCAAGGACATGAGCGCAATCTACCTGGCGTTACGCATGGCGCACTGCGAACATCACTGCATTTTTTGCCTGCCGCGTGAAAACGCATCCGCATTGATCGTGACGATTTTTCACGAACGCACGGATTTGATCGTATTCCTGGCAATCCGGGGATGTGTTTTCAACCCATCCCCGGCTATTGCCCGGAGCTTATTTGTTCTTTGCGCAATCAAGGGTACGCTTGCGCGGGGTTACTTCGTTCATGTATCGTTCAAACAGTGTTGAAACCGGGATATCAGGGATACCGCCAGACTGTACCGTTTTAATGGAGACGGACAGACAGCTTTCACAGCCGGGGGTTCCGAAGGGGCGGGAGAGGAATTGAGAGGAATTACATGATAAGCATCGACAGCCAGGACAACTTGATTGTTGCCGTTGTTCTTGGCGAATTTACCTTGGCCGATTACCAGGAATTCGAGGAACTAACCGATTACAAGATCAAATTTTGCGGCCCGCTCGACTTGCTGTTCGATCTGCGCGAAATGGCCGGTGTTACCGTCGATCTTGCTGTAGAAGAAATCCGCCACACCTTGCGGCACCCCCACGATTTCCGCCGTATCGCCATCCTGACCGACGACCAGTGGGTTACGTGGAGCGCGTGGGTTTCGCAATTCTTTGTCGACGCGGAAATACAGGTTTTCGACAACGAACCCGATGCCCGATTGTGGCTGGAAATCGGCCAATAACGGCTGGAATGGGCCGCTCGCAAGCCTGCCTTTACTCGATCGTACCAAGGGCCGCGCGCGCAACCCGGCGCTGACGCACACTGCTGGCAAGCAGTTCGAGCACAGCAACGCTGTCTTCCCAGCCGATGCAGGCATCGGTGATGCTCTTGCCGTATTCGGGTACAACATCCTGAGCCAGATCCTGCCGGCCTTCCTTGAGATGGGATTCCACCATCACGCCGATGATACGGTCTTCGCCCGCGCCAAGCTGCGCGGCGACATCGCGCGCTACGTCAAGTTGCAGCCGGTACTGTTTGCGGCTGTTGGCGTGCGAGAAATCGACCATCACCTTGGGCGGAACCCCGGCGGCGGCCAGGTCGCGGCAAACGGCATCGACACTGGCAGCGTCAAAATTCGGCTCCTTGCCGCCGCGCAGGATGAAATGGCAATCCTCGTTGCCGCACGTGGCAATGATGGCGGAATGGCCGGCCTTGGTGACGCTCAGGAAATGATGCGGGGATTGCGCGGCCTTGATCGCATCGACGGCAATCCGCACGTTGCCGTCGGTTCCGTTCTTGAACCCCACAGGGCACGATAGCCCGGAAGCCAGTTCACGGTGCACCTGGCTCTCGGTGGTGCGTGCCCCGATTGCGCCCCAGGACACGAGATCCGCGAAATATTGCGGCGTAATCATGTCGAGGAATTCAGTTGCCGCCGGCAACCCCTGTTCATTGATTTCCCACAGCAGGTTGCGCGCCAGCCGCAAGCCTTCATTGATCGCGTAACTGCCGTCGAGGCGGGGATCGTTGATAAGCCCTTTCCAACCTACGGTGGTACGCGGCTTCTCAAAATAAACCCGCATCACGACCAGAAGGTCATTTCTGAAACGATCCGCTTCGGCCTTCAGGCGGTTTGCGTATTCGCGGGCGGCCTGGGCATCGTGGATCGAGCACGGCCCGATCACCACCAGCAGGCGGTCATCGGCGCCATACAAAACGCGATGTATGGACTGGCGCGTATTGAAAACAGTCGCTGCTGCTATAGGCGTGGCGGGGAATTCGCGCAATATGTGCGCAGGCGGAACCAGTTCCTTTGTTTCGGCAATGCGGACGTCGTCAATGTGATTCTTGAGCATGCTGGGTTTGAGACCGGAAAACGAAGCCTGAAGGGAAAAGGATGCGCCGGATTGTAGCCTACCCGGAACCCGCCATGATGGTTTCGCCTCAGCCGCCCCCAGGCTCCTGGGTGGGCGGCGCGTGGCTTTCTTCCTGCGGAAGGTCGGATTCAAGGTCACGCAAAACCTTAAAAATTTCGCGGTACGCGCGGGGAGGCCGTCGCTGTTCGCGTTCTTTCAGGGCATTGCGCCGCAAGGTGCGCAGCCGTTGAATGTCGGCTCCCGGCCATTCGCGGGCAATTTTTTCGACCATTTGTTCATCGGCGAGCAATTCGTCGCGCAACCGCTCCAGCCGGTGCATGCGCGCTATTTCGCTTGCCGACTCCCCGCGCAACGCGGCAAGTTGGGCACGGATCGGTTCCGGGGCGACACACCGCATGAGTTTGCCGATGTATTGCATCTGCCGGCGCAGGGCTTCGTTCTTGCGGGTAAAGCGCCGTGCCTCGGCAATAGCAGCCAGCAATTCCCCTGGCAGATGGAACTTCTCCAACTGTTCAGGCGGCAAAGCAAGCAATTGTGCGCCCAGATCCTGAAGGCCCAGCATTTCCCGCTTGCGGCGGCTTTTGCTTGGCGGCTCAACGGCATCGTCCTGCGATGGGTGAAGGGAATCGTCGAGGTTGGGATGAAAAACCATTACGGTCGGCGAGCAGCGGTCATGAACAGGGTAGAATCATAACTTTGTCCGCCACCGTCCGCCCATGACTTCCAGCACCGGTTTTTCCTACACCAAGCCTCAACTGCAAGAAATTGCCGCCGACATTCTCAAGGTTGCCCGTAAACGCGGCGCTTCGGCCTGCGAGTTGGACATTTCGGAGGGTTTCGGCCAGTCGGTTTCCGTGCGCATGGGCGCTGTCGATACCATCGAATACAACCGCGACAAGGGGGTTGAAATCACGGTTTATTTCGGGCAACGGCGCGGGCAGACGAGCACATCCGATTTTTCCCGTGCCGCACTCAGGGCGGCTGTAGACGCGGCGGTCTCAATTGCCCGTTTCACCGCGCCCGATCCTTGCGCCGGGCTTGCCGAGAAGGCGTTGATGGCGCACGACTGTCCCGACCTCGACCTGCTCCATCCGTGGGGCATCGAGGTAGACGACGCCATTGCGCTGGCGCGGCGGTGCGAAGAAGCCGCTTTTGCGGTTGACCCACTGATCCGCAATTCCGAGGGTGCAAACGTCTCGACCCATCACTCGCATTTCGTTTCCGCCAACAGTCTGGGGTTCATGGACGGCTTCGCCAGCAGCCGGCACGGGATGTCGTGTGCGGTGATTGCGGGCGAAGGGGACGCCATGCAGCGGGAATACTGGCACGACACCCGGCGCGACCCAGCCGAACTCATTCCCGTCGAAGACGTTGGCCGTATTGCCGGAGAACGGGCGCTGGCCCGTTTTGGCGCAAAAAAAATCCGTACCCGTCAGGCGCCGGTCATCTTTGAAGCGCCGCTCGCGGTCGGCCTCATCGGCAGCTTTGTGCAGGCTGCAAGCGGCGGCGCGCTTTACCGCCGTTCGAGCTTCCTGCTTGACACCCTTGGCCAGCAGATATTTTCGCCCGTCATCCACATCAGCGAACGCCCCCACCTCAAAAAAGCCTTCGGCGCAACCTGGTTCGACGGCGACGGGGTTGCCACCCATGACCGCGAGGTTGTGACCGACGGCGTATTGCAGGGCTATTTCCTCTCCACCTATTCCGCCCGAAAGCTCGGCCTCAAGACGACAGGCAACGCGGGCGGTTCGCACAACCTCCGTGTCAAGGCCGGTGAAGACGACCTTGACGCGCTGCTGCGCAGGATGGACAAAGGGCTGCTCGTCACTGAACTCCTTGGGCATGGCATCAACTATGTTACCGGCGACTACTCGCGCGGGGCGGTGGGTTTCTGGGTAGAAAAAGGAAAAATAAAGTACCCGGTACAGGAGATCACCATCGCGGGCAACCTGCGCGACATGTTCCGTAACATTGTTGCCGTTGGCAACGATGCCCTTGCCCGGGGAGCCAAGCACTGCGGTTCAATCCTGATAGAGAACATGAAAATTGCCGGATAATGGCTCACATTCGGCTAAACGCGCCGCGCAACTTCAGCTACAATCCGCGCGCGCACCAAGCGAAACAGTAGCGCCATGCCCTTGTAGCTCAGTCGGTAGAGCAGCGGTTTTGTAAACCGAAGGTCGCGGGTTCAAATCCTGCCGAGGGCACCATAAAATCGAAGGCTTGCAGGCATTTTGCCGTGCAAGCCTTTTTGTTTTGTGTAATTCCTGTGTAATCCTGTTGGAAAATCCGACGAAATCTAACTTTCAGGACGCGAGTTTGAGGCGGTTTTGCAGCTTATCCATCGCCTCCTCGATGTGCGCCCCATTCTGGTGCGCGTAGCGTTCAACCATCAGAAGTGTTTTGTGCCCACTGATCCGCTTTACCGTGGGTAGATCTACACCAGCCTGAACCAGGTGCGTGATGGCTGTATGTCGCAAGGTATGCCGAACAACCTGCTTTGGATCTAACCCGGCGGCTTCGACAACCCGTTTGAAAGGTTTACGGATTTCCATTGCATGTCCCGACAGTGCACCCATCGATGGGAACAGCCAAGGACAACCCGGCTGCAAAGCGGCGATATACCCGGCAAGGAAATCGGCAAGATGTTTCGTAATCGGCTGCTCACGCGCTCCAGCCTTCGCCTTGGGGATGTAGATAACGCGCCGCTGTAAGTCCACATTTTCACGGCGGATCGAAAGGATTTCCATCTTCCGCATGGATGTCTCAAGACCAATGACGATAAATGGGTAAATGAATTGGCTGGCATCCGTCTTGGCACATTCAACTAAGCGGGCGGCCTGTTCGACCACGACTGGATGATGCAATTCCTGGAGCACAGGGTTGCTGACAAAAGGGTGTTGAGGCTGATCCGCAACTGGCTCAAGGCTGGTGTGCTTGAGAACGGGTGCAGGGTCGCCAGCGAACGGGGAACCCCGCAAGGGGCAGTGATCTCCCCATTACTGGCGAATATTTACCTCCATTACGTTTTTGATTTGTGGGCACACAAATGGCGACGCAGTGCGGATCGCGGACATGTCGTTATCGTCCGCTATGCAGACGACAGTGCGCCACGAAGGCGCGAAGGAGGAGAAATACTTCTGAGCAGCCAAGCTGCACAAGAGATGAGGGAAGGCCCCTCGGTGTCGGCGTACAGGCGCAGGCACCAAACCACCCACTGCTGCTGCGTTTAAGAGACGTGGTGGTGCGCGAGCTGGGAAACGGTCGGGTGAGACCCGATCAGGTATGAACCGAAGAG
>WREK01000130.1 GCA_009779355.1 Betaproteobacteria bacterium
GGAATAGTTCGCATTGAACGCGTGTTGCACGGGGAGCGTAATTTGCCCATATTGTTTGCTGGCGAACATGACGCTTAATTTCCTTCTATTTCAGGTAGTAGGTCTAACATTACGCTCAAGCCGACCGCCTACGGCGGCAGCTTATCTTGTCCGTTAGGTTTTCCCATTCAACCGTAGTTATACGCTTAGCTGGTGACACATATGACCCGTTCATGGCTCGCCATGCTCCTCGTTGCCACGGCGCTGATTTTCCCAACTACATCGCGGGCAGATAAGTGGAGGTTTCCCGCGACCATTGAGACCCAACAAGAGACGCACGGGGAAATAACGATCCGACGAATTCGAGACGCACGGAAGGATCAGCAGTATCCTGACTACTCGGTTGAGGTCACGCGAGGTGACCAACTGTTGGCCCGCATTCCCAACTGGGGAAAATTGGGATACCCCTGACACGGCAATGCCTGCAATAGCCAGTTCTTTGGGCAGCCGCCCTTGGTGGGTGGCGAAGGCCTGTTCACCTTTCATGCTTCGAGTGTGCGCAATTCGCGTTCGATCTGGTAGAGATATCGCTGAATCTGATTCGCGATCTGGATAGGCAGGGAAGTGAAGCTGCAACCAAGGCGCAGCACCTTTTTGCCACTGGCAAGGGTACGGTAGGCATAGTTGCGAATTTCAAGATCGACGCTGAAGTGTTTGTTGGATAGCTTCAGGTAGCAATCGTTGATTTTGTCGCCCACGACGGGCGCGGTTTTATTGAACGGGATTTCTACGGACAGGCCGCTGACGCTGAGGTCGAGCACAGGAACCTCGAGGAATTCTTTCTGGCTCTTCTGGC
Source organism: Betaproteobacteria bacterium (assembly GCA_009779355.1). Classification (GTDB taxonomy): domain Bacteria; phylum Pseudomonadota; class Gammaproteobacteria; order Burkholderiales; family Rhodocyclaceae; genus WRNU01. Next base: position 836 of record WREK01000130.1, read on the forward strand.
CGTGACCGTGCTCCTGATCCTGCCCTTGCACGGGCAGGATACATTTCAGGTTATGGGAAAGCGGAACCTGTAAGCGGAAAGCGTTGCGGCGTTGCAGACGCAGAATTTCGCTAGGGATGGGCGTAGTCAAGGCGAGGCGGCCTTCAAACGAAACCTCCATGATGCTGGTCAGCCGGAACTGGATGCGGATATTGTTGAGTTGGGTGGCACAGAGCAGCCGCTCGGCTTGCAGGCTGCTACGGTAAATGGTTTCGTCCGAACTGGGATCAAGGAAAATCCTGTTTTCGTTTTCAGAAAGCGCAATGATGGTACTCAGAAAGGAGAGTTTGCCCGGAAACAGATGGACGCTGATAAGGGCATGGCTGTTGATCAGTTCCTGGAGCAACCGTCGAACCTGACGGTGTCCTCGCAATAAAAACTCTTCTAATCCGTCTTCCTGCAAGGAAACGAGAAACTTGTCGTTGTTCTGATCGGGCTGCTCTGACATCGTCGTTGTTCGCTTTGATGAGATGCTGATGAGGCGGTTTTTACGGCAGACCAGGGGGTATGTCATGAGGATGTGGTATGAGCCATGTCACTGACCCTGATCATGAAATAACTTTGCCCGTGGGGGGGGCACATCAATGCCCGCCTCAATGCGGTAAAGCCAGGCCAGCAATTCGGCAACCGCAGTGTAGAGTTGCGGCGGGATGTGGGCATCGAGGTCGACTTGCATGAGTAGGGAAACGAGTTCCGGCGACTCGTGTACGTATACACCGGCTTCACGGGCGCGGGAAATGATTTCATGTGCAAGCAACCCTCGGCCTTTGGCAACGACCTGCGGCGCGCTGTCACCTGACGTATAGGTGAGGGCGACGGCTTCGTCGCGCGGCGAAAAATCGTCAGGATTCATCATGATGCTCCACGGCCATGCCGGTAAGCGGCACCCCGGCGGCTTCCAGGGCTTCGGCCAGTTCGTCACGCCGGGTTTCGAGTCTGGCTATGGCAGACTTGTCGCCGACCTGCAACCGCAGGGCTACGCCTTTTGCGCTCAACTGTATGCGGGCTTCAACCCCGCCGAGGCGAGGTAGCGTCAATCGGAGGGTGGTGTCCCATTGTCCGTCGGTATCCTCGCCTTCCGCGTACCCTTCGCCGCGGGGGTCTTCGATGACCCACTCGAACATCTGGCCCGGCCATGCCATGCCATGCCAGACGTATTGATGACTGGCGAGGGATTCGAGTTGTTGATGCACGATGGGTAGCAGGCGTTCGGGGATCGGGCTGTTGCGCATGGCGTTTTCGGCGTACTGCCGGGTGACTTCCCGTACCTGGGCGATAGGCGCCTCATTGCGCGCGAGTGCCTGCGCGGCGGCACTGGCCGGAGTGGCTGCCGCATTGCCCGTGCGGGAAGAGGCTTCGGTACCCACCGTGCTTGCGCCTGCGGGCTGGCCGGGGGGCGCCGCAGTGCCCGATGCCGACGGGGAACCGGCAGCGTGGGGTTGCCCAGCGCCTTGAGCCTGGGGTTCGCGCAGCAGGGCGGCGAGGTCAGTTTTCCCCGCCAGCCATTGCGCCTGGTGCGCTTCGTAAAACAGCCCGCTTTGCGACAGTGCCTGGCGCAGCAAAGGCGCTAATTGCGCGCCGACGGAAGCAAGTTGGGCGCTGGAGGTAGCCAGTTGCGCACTGGCGGAGGCAAGCTGTGCATTGGCGGCGAGTTGTGTGCTGGCTGTGGCGGGTTGTGCGATAGCGGCTTGCATACCGGCGACATTCCCGGCGGGGGAGGTGAGCGCCGGGGGAGGGGTCTGGAAGAAAGGTTGGCCGTTCGACAGTACGGCGGGTTTTGCGGCGGGTTGGCCCGTGAGTAGAAAACTGATGAGTTGCCCGGTCGGGCTCAAGGTAGGGCGGGCCGAACCGGCGGCTGCACCGTCTGCCGGTGTTGCCAGACGTGAAAGTACCAACTTGGGGGAGACGTTGGTGGCGACCAGTTCGAGCGTGTCGCCTGGTTTTGCCGAGGCGTTCAGCGCGATCGTGACCTGCTGTCCGGCAACCAGGGCGCGGAAAGTGCCATCGGGTAGAGTGCGTTGCAGGGTAGCGAAAAAGCGTTGTCCCGGAACCAGTTCCTGCATCTGGGCCTGGAGTTCACGCGCCCGATGCAGTCCCGCGACGGGTGGCGAAGTCTCGAAAAGACTGGCTTCATGCAAAAAACGCAACCGGGCGGCGAGATCAGAAGGGATCATATTTCAGGCTCCCTGCCCAAGGATTTTCAACCTCCGGGGGATTCTGAGTTGCCGTAAGCATTGCGCACGGTACGACCCTTGACTTCGACGGCAAGCTGCTGGCGCGCATGCTCGCATGCCGGTTCCACAAAGCTGCGTACTTCATAGTCGAGACGCTGAATCCGGGTAAGCAGTGCCGCTAATTCTTCCACGTCTTCCTCCTCGGGGGAAGAGAACGAACGTGAAATGGCCGTATCGCGGAGGTTTGCAGCCTGACGCTCGATTTCAACCAGTTGATCCCAATTGTGCGTACGGGCCGTTTCGATCATTGCTTCATAGAGTGCGAGTAGGGCGCGGGCTTCCTTCAGACTGAGGATGCGTATTTTTGCCGCGTTCTGGTTCGATGAATCCATGCCTGGGTACTCCTCATTTTGATGATTTTCGCGTAAAGATGCTTGCTATTCGTTGTATTTTATCCGTGAGATGAAACATTAGAATACGCCATAGACAGAATCATTGCGTGGAATTGCCAGTCACCATTGCGGCGGTCTGCAAAATAATGCCGCAAAGTTAGGGAAACGGTGCGAAAAGCGATGTCGTCCCACGGGATCCCATCTTCGGAAAAGAGCGCGGTTTCAAGCGATTCTTCGCCGGGATGAAAATTGGCGTCAAGCAGCCTGGCCCGGTAAAAAATGTGGATCTGGCTGATGGCAGGTACGTCGATAAGGCTAAACATTTCCCCGATTTTGATCCGCGCACAGGCTTCTTCCAGCGTTTCCCGGACGGCTGCATCAGCGGTGGTTTCCTGTGTTTCCATAAAACCGGCGGGGAGTGTCCATTTGCCATGCCGGGGCGCGATGGCCCGCCGACACAGCAGGATGCCGTTTTCCCATTCCGGGATGGCTCCGACGACCAGCTTTGGGTTCCGGTAGTGGATCATGCCGCAATTCGCGCAGACATGACGAGGCCGGGTATCGCCAGAGGGGATTGTCAGGGCGACGGTCGCACCGCATTCGGAGCAGTAGTTCATGGCGGGTCTGATACCTGTTCTTGAGTTGTCGCCCCACCATGGGTGGAGAGAATTTCGTTTGGGGCATGTTCAATGCACTGCGCAATACACCGAATGATGCCATATGAAGGAAATCTTTTCGCTCGTGGGCATATGACACGCTCTGAGGAAAACCTCACCGTATGGAATGATATGGATGCATTACAGTGTTGGTATGCATAAAGGTGGCTAGTCATTTGTAATGTGAATGCTGTGACGCGGCCGCGCTCGATTACTGCTTCGGTTCTCTTTTCCGGCTTTGCGCTATGCCGACTCCAATTGATCTAAATCGCTTTGCTCAAATTAAGGCTACTGGTCATCTCCCTTCTCCGCGCGGTGTTGCACTGACGATTATGCGCATCACGCAGGACGATACTGTTTCAATGGCTGAGTTGGCACGAACCATCAAGGTTGACCCAGCGTTCGTCGGCAGGCTCATCAAAGCGGCCAATGGTGCGTCTTTCCGGCAGCGCGCGATCGTGTCGGTTCATGAGGCTCTGATGGTGGTGGGAGTACGGGCGGTACGTGCATTGGCGCTCGGCTTTTCGCTATTGTCGAATTATCGCGAGGGGGCTTGTCTGGGGTTTGATTACGCGCGGTTCTGGTCATCGTCGGTCATCATGGCACTGACTATGCAGACGTTGTCGGGACGTATACGCATGGTTGCCGCCGATGAGCTTTTTAGTATCGGCCTGTTGGCACGGATTGGCGAATTGGCGCTGGCCACTGTTTATCCGACCAGGTACAGGCGGCTACTTGCCGAAGTTGCAGCGGGTAAGCCAGGAATTGACCTTCTGGAACTGGAGCAGCAAGCGCTTGCAATGACCCATTCAGATCTGAGTGCAGCGATGCTCACGGACTGGGGAATTCCGTCGGTGTTTATCGAACCGGTACGCTATTTCGAACGTCCCTTGGAAGCTACTTTTGCCACCGACGGACGTGAGATGACGATCATGCAGTGCCTGACTCTCGCCAAGTGCGTGGCCGATATCTGCCTGGGCAAACCGGAGGAGCAGCGCCTGCTGGTCGGAAGAGCGATACGCCTGGCGGCGCATCTGGGATGCGCACGCGAGGTTTTCATCAGCGATTGCAACGAGATTGCCTGCCAATGGTTCGAATGGAGCAAATTGCTGCAACTCGGTACCGTGGAATTGCTCTCGTTCGAGAATTTGTGCAGTATTGGGCCTGATGCATCGGAGGCTAGGACATTGCCCGCGAAAAGCGAGTCCGGCGACGAAATTACACCGGTCGTGGAAACCGTGACCGAAGTACGGACGTTATTGGTTGCAAGCGATGCTGCCACGCGCGAGTGGCTGTCGAGAGCATTGAACGAGGCAGGTATCAAGGCATTCGAGTATTCCAGCCTGGATGGTCTCATGGAGCATATCCTCGATCGGCAACCGCAGATGCTGGTGCTGGATGTGGAAGATGATGTAACGCACATTGTTCGCCTGATCCAGACGTTACGTGCTTCGCGGCTTGGGCGAAGCATCTTCATCCTGTTGCTGCTGCCCTCCAGCGATGAAAAACACATTGCGGCCATCGAAGCAGGGGCTGACGATTTTGTTATCAAGCCTTCCGAGATAAGAATGCTGCAGGTGCGGCTGAACGCAGCTCGGCGGGTTGTGCTGTTGCAGCAGGAATTGGAGCGCGAGCGCGAAGAGTTGCGGTACTTTGCCGCTGAATTGGCCATTTCCAACCGTTCTTTGCAGGAAGCTGCGCTCACCGACGCGCTGACGGGCTTGCCCAATCGCCGCTACGCGCTCGAACGTATGCAACAAGAATGGGCTGCCTCGGATCGTAGTGCGCGTTCCCTGGCATGCATGGTCGTCGACCTCGATAGCTTCAAGCGAATCAACGATGTCTATGGGCATGATGTTGGGGATATGGCTCTGCGGCTGTCTTCCGAAACCATGCGCCAAGTGTTACGTAGCCAGGACGTGATTTGCCGCACGGGGGGCGACGAATTCCTGGTGATCTGCCCGGAAACTTCAGAGAATGAAGTAGTTGCTTGCGGCGAACGGCTACGCAAGGAAATCGAAAGCATGACAATCACCAACGAAAACGAAGTGTTGCACCTGTCGATCAGTGTTGGCGTGGCGGTGCGCGATGAGTCCATGACCAGCGGCAACGATCTGATCAAGAAAGCTGACCGTGCCGCTCTCAGGGCGAAGCGGCAAGGGCGTAACCAGGTCGTGTTGAAGTCCGATTCTTAGGACGGCTCCGAGAATGCCCCGTACAAGTGATGCCGGGATCAATTCGTCACACTGTTATGCGCACGCATCCCATATGAAGACGTCGGGGTTTCAGCTTTTTTAGAGCCTTTTTTGTTTAGCAGGCTGTTCACAAAATCCAAAACTGTGCATTGCCAGCATATATGGACGCTCAGGTCAAGCTGGTTACTATATATGTGGGCTGAGCAGCATTAAAAACCCTTTTTTAACACACTGTTGGAGTGTTTTATAAGCTTGGATCGTTGTTTCCCTCGCCTACTTGCGGGAGAAAGGAACGAATATACGAACCAGAAACGCTTTAAAGCAGCTTTGATTTAAATCTGAGCACTTCCCTTTCCACCGATTCGTGTAGAGGGGCGTGAAAAAACCCATTTAGCAGTCCGAATAGGTTGGGGTGAGCCTGCGAACCCCAACATTGCCGCCATCCCTTTGCCCCTGTACGTTGGGGTTTGCTTCGCGCACCCTAAGGAAACTCTGCACAACCCTTTTTCTGGATTGCTTCGTCGCTTTGATCCTCGCAATGACTGAGCAGGAAAGTCAATGGATTCAACCAATACCGTCATTGCAAGCGAAGCGAAGCAATCCA
>WREK01000131.1 GCA_009779355.1 Betaproteobacteria bacterium
CCGGGGACGCAACCGTCATCGAATGGCTGATGCAAAAAGCGCGTACCTACCTCTTCACCACGGGTTCCCCCCCGCCGCTGGCCCATGCACTGCTTGCCAGCATCGAACTCATCGAAGCGGGCGACAAGCTGCGCGCCCATCTTGCAGCGCTGATCGCACATCTGACAAAAAGCCTGACACAGGAACGCTGGAAACTGCTGCCTTCGCGCACACCGATCCAACCCCTCATCGTTGGCGACAACGCCGCTGCGCTAGCGCTCGGGGACGCGCTCATGGAAAGCGGCCTGTGGATACCGGCAATCCGCCCGCCCACCGTTCCCGCAGGCAGCGCACGGCTGCGCATCACGCTGTCGGCGGCGCATACCCTGGACGACATCGACCGTCTCATTAAAGCCATCAACCGCCTGGAAAAGACCTTGTGACCCGGAAAGCGAAAAAATTTTGCTTTCTTGTCTAATTGTTTCTACAATTTGAGATGATCACTTACGACGAAGACAAACGCCAAAGCAACATTGCCAGCCACGGGCTGGATTTCATCGGCTGCGATGCGGTTTTCGACGGCCCGATGGTCAGTTGGGAAGATGTCCGGGAATCTTACGGAGAACAACGCATCAATGCTCTTGGTTTCTTGAATGGCAGCGTCGTACACATCACCTACACAGAGCGCGGCGAAAATTTACACGTCATCAGCCTACGCAAGGCGGAAAAACATGAAATCAGATACTTTGCCCAAGAACTTTCCCACTGACCCGTCACAATGGGAAAAACTCATTCATGATGCCCCTGGTGAAGATCGTCCGCCAACGCCTGAAGAGGTAGCAGCGCGTAAGGATGCATTCGTCAGCCGTTCTTATGAAGAACTCAAGGCCAAGCTCGCCATGCGCCGCAAACGCGGCAAGGGAAAGGCTCCACTGAAAGTTCTCACGGCGATCCGTTTCGACCCCGACGTACTCGCTGCCCTGCGTGCCACAGGGCGCGGCTGGCAAACGCTCGTGAATGACACGATGCGTGAGCGGCTTAAAATGTCTGGTTCGTGACCCTGGACGACATCGGCCGTCTCATCGAAGCCATCAACCTCCTGGAAAAGACCTTGTGACCCGGAAAACGCCGTTGTTCTTCCTGCATGGCTGGGCGATGGCCCCGGCGGTGTGGCAACCCCTGATAGCGGCGCTCGGCGCGGAAAATTTTGAAATACACACTCCCGCCCTGCCCGGTCACGATGAAAACGCCATCAGCATAAACCCTACGCTTGCCGCCTGGGCCGATGCGCTCGCCCCCGCCATACCCCCAACAGCCACCGTCATTGGCTGGTCGCTCGGCGCCCTGCTCGCGCTGGAACTCGCCCGCACCCGGTTCGAGCATGTGGAACGCCTGATCCTGCTGGGAGTCACGCCACGCTTCGTATCCACGTCCAACTGGCCACACGGGCTGGACGCGGCGGTGGTTGCTTCCTTCACTGATGGGTATGCCAGCCAGCCAACCCAGACCCTGCGCCGTTTCCTGACCCTGCAAACCCTGGGGGACGCCTACCGCCGACAACTCTTGCCCCAACTCGAAGCCGCCGCCGTCCCGCACACCACCTCCCCCCTTCCCGCGCTCGCCGACGGACTGAAAATCCTCACGGCAAGCGACCTGCGCCCACAACTTGCGAAAATCAGGCAACCGGTACACATCATCCACGGAAACGATGACGCACTGATGCCAATCGAAGCCGCGCGCCAACTTGCCGCCGCCCTGCCCCGTGCGCGCCTGACCGTATTTGAGCATTGCGGCCACGCCCCGTTGCTGTCGCGGGCGGATGAGTGCGCGGCGGTGATTGGGGAGGTTGAGGAGATTTTGACTGGCGGATGTCCTGCCGCGTATCCAGCGTTTTGAGGAAGCTGTCCCGGCTTGATCCAAAGCCAGCCTTCCCAAACTTTTTATACTCGCGCTCCCGGGAGCCGGCAGCTTGGGCTGTTATAGTAAGTAAACTCCAACGCATTGATGACATAGGGATAACATGGACTTTGTGGCCATTGATTTTGAAACTGCGAAACATTCGCGGGAAAGCGCTTGTTCTGTGGGGCTAGTCAAGTTTCAGAACGGGAAAGCGGAGGACACTTTTTATTCGTTGATACGGCCACCCAGTCTTTATATCCGGCCTGACTTTACAGACATTCATGGCCTGACCGTGGATGATGTAAGGGACGCACCCAGATTTGCGGATATCTGGGACAACGGCATAAAGCCATTCATCGGTGATTTCCCGTTGGCCGCACATAATGCCCCGTTTGATATGGGCGTACTTTCGGCAGTCCTTGACTGGTATGGGCTGGACATCCCCAAACTGCCCTATTTTTGTACTTGCAACCTTTCCCGGCACACCTGGCCAGAATTAAAGTCCCACGCACTCACCGCGCTGGCAAAAAGATTCCGTATTCAATACAACGCCCACAATGCGCTTGACGACGCCATGACATGCGGGAAATTGGTAACAATGTCTGCGAAAAAATTTGGAAGCACAAATATTGTGCAGCTTCTCTCTGCCGCCAAGTTGAAAATGAATACACTCGCTAAATAGAATATAGGGCACCTCGAAAACCCCCTTGCTTCATTGGGGTCAGGAAAATTTCCCTTTGGTTTTATTGGAAAAACTTTTGCTCTTTTGGCGATAATCGATGTTTTTCGAGGCACTCCTCAGAAATTGTAGGATGGGTAGAGCGTAGCGAAATACATCATTTGCCACAAATCAGGATTGCGATGGGTTTCGCTTACGCTCTACCCATCCTACACAGGCTACTCCGAAATACGCTTGCTATTGTTTCAAAGACTTGTTGTCACGAACCGCTAGCACTATGCTAGCAATACTCACAACAATCAGACCCATAAGACCCCAGGCGACAGACGTACCTGCTTGCACCAGAAACAGTAAGCAAATTGCCGTTGCAACCGAGGCTGCGATGATTCGGGGAACGTGCTGTTCCATCCAGGATAGGATTACGTATGCAAAAGAGGCAAGTAACAACAGATAGGCAATACCACCAATGTGATTGCCAGCCTGGTAGACAGCCATACCCATGAATTTCACATTGGCTAGAGGCATGAACCACAAGAAAACAGCAATGATGCCAAGTACCGTTCCAACAATTTTCGGATTCATGTCGTAAACAGTTTTACAGGACCAGAGCAAGAATGTAAGAACGGTTTTACAGGAAGAGAGCACGGATGTAAGTACCGTTCCAACAGTTTTCAGATTCATGTAGTTTCTCCTAATGACCACGGTGTCAAATTCAGCTCGCAGGCTTGATTGAGCACAGCGAAACCAAACATAAATGCTTTCGTCATTGACAGTAACAATCCAGCATAAGAAACAACTATTCAGAACCGGCTTTCAGGCCGGTTCAACAAACTTTTGGAAGGGGTTTGTACCCCTTCCAAAGAGTCGCCGAAACCCCGCCCCTTCGGACCGGGGTTCGTCTTTCCGCCATGAAGGGCGGGGTTTCAAACCGAAAACGTCCTAATGTGAAATGTCGTAGTAATACGGATTCACTGGCACACGCGCAGCCGCAAAGCGGCGGGTTGCCTCGGTGTCTTGCGGACGATCCCACCACAGGGCCTGGCCTGTTTTTTTCACTTCGCATTCTTCGGGATGTTGTTCCAGCCATTCGCGCATGAAGATGGTGAGTTCGGATTCGTGAAGTTTTCCCGGCATGATGAGGCTCCTTTGAAGTGGAAGCGCTAGACAGACGTGATACTACCACCGGCCTACCCACCGACATACCCCTCACCTCTGCCTGCTCTCCCAAATCTTCTGCAAACGCTTCACCGAAACCGGCATCGGGGTTTTCAGGGTTTGGGCGAAGAGGCTGACGCGCAGTTCTTCAAGCAGCCATCGGAAATCTTCCAGTTCGGGAACGGACGCGCCGCACCGTGCGCCGGCTTCGCGTTGCCAGGGCTGGGCCAGCGTTTTCCACTCGGACATGAGTTTCGTGTCGCGGGCGGGTTCGATGCGCAGTTTGTCGAGGCGCATGAGCGCAGCCTTAAAATAGCGTGGGAAGTGAGCGAGGCGCTCCCACTCGAAGGCGGTGAGAAAATCCTTTGGCAAGAGCGCGGCGGCTTGTGCGCGTATGTCGGCCACGGCATCGGGAAACGCCTTGTTCATGGCGGCAAGGCGTTTCTGGAGTGCTGCGGCGTCTGCCAGCAGTTGCATGGCAAGCCGCATAAACTCCTGCGTGACCAGCGTCAGGCGCGGGCGGGCTTCCCGGCAGCGGCGCTCGAAGGTTTCGCACTCTTCCGGCAACGGATTGCCGAGACAGCAACGGGCAAGACTTGCTTCGACGAGACGGGCCTTGAGTTCGGCTTCGCTACCGAAATCGCGGTATTGCAAGGCCAGATCACGCAGCCCCGGCAGGCGTTCGATGGCTTTGACCTGATCCTTGAGCGCAAGGGCAAAAAGCCGCAGCAGGCCGCAACGGTGTACCCGCGCCGCTTCCTCCGGGGAATCGAACGGGCGCAACGAAACGCTGTCGCCATCGTCGCGCAGGGCAGAAAACCCGATGATCTCATGCCCGTCGATGCTGACTTCGAGCAGTTCGGGGAGTTTGCCGAATGTCCAGGCGGTAAAGCCCGAGGAGAGCAGCACCTCCCCTTTCCCGCTCACGGGAGAGGGGACGAGCGCCTCGAAACGCGCCGCCACGCGATCCCTGAACCGGGCGCGCAGTTCGCTCAACTGCCGGGACTGCCCAAGCACGCGCCCATGTCCGTCGATGACCCGGAAATTCATGAAACAGTGCGGAAACAGGTTTTCCGGGCGGAAACTCTCCAGCGGCAACTTCAGGTGCACGCGCTCTTCGACGAAGTGCTGGAGCGTTTTCAAAAGCGGCTGGCCGCCGCCCTCCCCCAATTCGCCGTTCTCAAAAGCCGCCACGAAAGCCGCCGCGCTCTCGGCAAGCGGTTGCAGCCGGTGGCGGATTTTCTGCGGCACGGTTTTCAAAAGCGCCATCACCTTTTCTTCCAACAACCCCGGAACCAGCCATTCGCATCGGTGCGCATTCACCTGATTGAGCATCGCCAGCGGCACGGTCAGGGTCACGCCGTCATCGGTATCCCCCGGCTCATGCTTGTAATCGAGCTTCAGCTTCTGGCCGAGCACGTCAAATGTGGGCGGAAAACGTTCGCTGGTCACGCCCCCGGCCTCGTGGCGCATGAGTTGCTCGCGCGTAAGGTAAAGAAGTTTCGGCGCGCCCCGTTCGGCCTGTTTGCGCCAATGCTCGAAACCGGCGAGATCGACGACATCAGCGGGAACCTTGCTATCGTAGAAGGCTTCGATCAGGGTTTCGTCGACGAGAACGTCGGGGCGGCGGGTCTTGTGCTCCAATCTCTCGATTTCCGCAACCAACCCAAGGTTATGCGTCAAAAAACCCATCGCCCGCATCGGGCCTTCGGCGATTTCGCCTGCCACCAGCCCTTCCCGGATAAATAGTTCGCGGCACAGTGCCGGGTCAACGTCACGGTACAGCACGCCCCGGCGCGGCCAGATCACCAGCCCGTAAAGAACGCCCCGCTCCCACGCCCGCACGCAACCCGCGCTCTTCGACCAGTGCGGCTCGAACACATGCCGCCGGATCAGATGCGCACCGACTTCCTCCACCCATTCCGGCTCGATGCGGGCAAGACAGCGCCCGAAGAGGCGCGAAGTGTCGACCTGTTCGGCGGCCATGATCCATTTGCCCGCCTTTTTTGCCCGCATCGAACCTGGGTGCGGCCAGAATCTGATGCCGCGCGCACCAAGATAAGACCCCGCCTGTGCGCCGACGGTTTCTTCCGACATGCAGCCGATATTGCCGAGCAGCCCGGCAAGCAATGATTTGTGGATTGCCTCAAAGCCAGCAGGAACGCTATTCACCTTCCAGCCGTGTTCCATGCACAGGGTATGAAGCTGGCTGTGGACATCCCGCCACTCGCGCATCCGCAGCCAGGACAAAAAATGACGGCGGCACCACTGCTTCTGCTGGTTGCCGGATTCGTGGCGCTGTACTTCGTTCCACGCCTTCCACAAGTTCCAGTACCAGAGAAACTCCGAACGCTGATCCTGCTCCGCGCCCTGGAACTTTGCGTGAGCCTGTTCACCCGCACCGGGGTTTTCCTGCGGGCGTTCACGCGGGTCTTGCGTGGAGAGCGCGGCAGCAATTACCAGGACTTCTTCCAGTGCCCCGCGCTCGCGCGCGGCCAGCATCATCCTGGCGATGCGCGGATCAAGCGGCAGCTTTGCCAGTTCGCGGCCAATCAAAGTCAATGAGCGGCTCCCTCGCTCGCTTTGCTCGCTACGGCCCGACGGATGGCGGACGCCTTCATCTTCCATCGCGCCCAGTTCCGCCAGGAGCGCGTAGCCGTCCCCGATCAACCTGGAACCGGGCGGGTCGATGAAGGGGAAATCTTCCACCTCCCCCAGGCCAAGCGCCTTCATCCGCAGGATCACCCCGGCGAGCGAAGAGCGCAGGATTTCGGGATCGGTATGCGCGGGGCGGCGTTTGAAATCCTCTTCATCGAAGAGTCGGAAACAGATACCGTCCATCACGCGGCCACACCGTCCAGCGCGCTGCTGGATCGACGCCTGCGCGATTTTCTCGATCCGCAACTGTTCCACCTTGTTGCGCGGCGAATAGCGTTTGATCCGCGCCAGCCCCGTATCGACCACATAACGCACACCCGGCACGGTGAGCGAGGTTTCCGCCACGTTCGTCGCCAGCACCACCCGCCGCCCCCCGGAAGGCGCAAACACCCGCGCCTGCTCCTGTGCCGACTGCCGCGCGAAAAGCGGCAGGATTTCG
>WREK01000132.1 GCA_009779355.1 Betaproteobacteria bacterium
CATCATGCGAACCGTGGCAACGGACTTGCCCGCGCCCAGTTCGATCACGACGGGGTTCGATGCCGCCTTGCACCAGGCCGCAAAATGCGCCTCCTGCTGACCAGTGCGCCATTCCAGCCAGTCCCAGTCATCGAACATCAGGATATTGGGACGCGCCAGCCCGCCACAATCCGGGCAACACGGCCAGGGCTTCTCAAGGCGGCAGGCAGACGTATCGACCACAGGCTCGAACCCATCCGCAGGCCAGATACGATCCGAACAGGGTGTGGCGCATTGCAGATGATGAATCGAGCCATGCACCTCACAGACCCTCTCATCGGCAAAACCCGCCTTCTGAAAATGCCCATCCACATTGCTGGTAAACACAAAAGCCCCATCCGGCAAACGCTCTGCAATCTCCCGCAGGATGCTGAAACCGCGATGTGGAACCACTTCCCGATACCGTTGCAGCCGGTGGCCGTAAAACCCCCAGGCAAGGCCGGAATCACGCACAAACGCCCGTGGGTTGGCCATTTCCTCGAAATGCAGCCCCGCCTGCCGCAAAGGCGGATAAGCGCGCCAGAACCCCTCGGAACCCCGGAAATCAGGTAGCCCCGAATCAACACCCATGCCCGCACCAGCAGCAATGAGCAGGCCGGAAGATTGGGCGATTTGTTTGGCACAGCGAAGGAAGAGAGAGGAGTCGTCAGGAGTCATTTTATGCGTTACGGGTTTTTCCGGTTATTTTACAGGCCAACACTTTGGCTTGCCAAGGTAATGCTTTCCCTTCATCATCATCCCATTTTATTTTTCACACTGCTTCTTTGAAAGGAAATAATCCATGCACACAAAACTTCGTCTCCTGACAATATTGTGTCTGGCCGTGTTGGCAAGTGCCTGCGGCAAGGACGATACCAATAATGCGGGTACGGCTGTTGAACCCACTCCCGCTTCTGCACCTGCACCTGTGCCCATGCCTACACCTGCACTGCAAGCGGCTCCAGAATCAACGCCCGCGCCCCAACAAGTCACGCCGGAACCTGCTGCCGAACCAGTGCCCACAGCAGCCGCATTCGATGTCAATGCCTTCCCGATTTCGGATAAGGATATCGGCGAATTCCCGTTTTTTACGCCTCCAGAGGGGCATAAATACGTAACGTTCGCACGGAAAGAAATACTTGAAAGTAAAAGCTTAAAGAAGTTCGCCCGTTACTACTATCCAATAGACAAAGAAACCCTTTACCCAGTTGAAGGCAAAACCTTGAAAGCTGTGTTTTACGATGTGGAACGGAAAGCTGCCGACACTATCGATACCCTCCTCATTCAGCACAATTACGAAAATGCCATTACCGCAGCAGGCGGTACTAAAATTTTCGATGGAAATGTGGTAGAAAACAAAACTTATCGTAAGCTGAGCTCTCAGGATCGAGAGCTTTATGGTCCTCAATTCAGTCATGGCGTACGGCAAGTTTATCTCATTCGCAAACAAGATATGGAAATATGGTTTGAGATAAACTGCACCAATTCTAGCCGTTGCTCCTACGTCGTCACCCAAAAAGGCGAAATGAAGCAATCAGTCAGCATCGTTCCAGTCAGCGAAATGAAGCTGGCGCTGGACAAAATAGGCCATATTGCGCTCTACATCAATTTCGACGTCGACAAGGCCACCATTCGTCCCGATTCGCAAGGTACGATCAATGAAATCGTCAAACTGCTCGAAACCTATCCCGACCTGAAAATCCGCGTCGAAGGGCACACCGATGACACGGGCGGGGCCGAGCACAACGCGACGCTCTCCGAAAACCGGGCCTCCTCGGTCTTTGGCGCGCTGCTGGCACGCGGCATCCCCCAGAACCGCCTGGAAGCGAAAGGCTTTGGCATGACGCGTCCAATCGCTGACAACGGCACGGAAGAAGGCCGCGCAAAGAACCGTCGCGTGGAACTCGTCAAGATTTCCGGTTAAAGCACCCTGCCATCCCCTCTCCCACTTGTGGGAGAGGGTGGCGCTCAAGCCCGGGAGAGAGAAAAGCCTCTTTTTGAAAGAAGGCTTGAAATTTTGAAAGGAAGAAACCCATGAATGCCAAACTTCGTTTCCTGACAATACTGAGCCTGGTTATGCTGGCAAGCGCCTGCGGCAAGGACGACAATGCACAAACGGCCTCGCCTGCGGCTCCCGAGGCTAGCCTGTCGCCACAGACGGTTCCTGAACCCAACTCCGCCCCTGACCCCGAACCCGACTCCAGAAAAGTCCCCGCCATCACCCCGTTCGACATCAACACCATTCCCATCACGAACAAGGATATTGGTGAATTTCCGTTTTTTATGCCCCCCAAGGGCTATCGATACGTAACGGACACCTTGACCACATTGGATGAAAGCATAAGCCTCCGCAATCCCTCCCTTCATTACTATCCGACAGGTAACGACCGCCTTTACACAGTAAAAGGCAAGATTTTGAAAGTCAGCTTATATAACGAAAAACTAAAAAGCGTCAATGATCCTGATTTTACCCTCATCCATCGCCATTACGGAAAAGCCATCACCGCAATGGGTGGCGTCAAGGTCTACGATGGGGAAGTGAAGCTCGAAGGAATTTCCAAGGCTACCACTAGACACAATTTGCAGCGAGCCTATATCATCCGTAAAACGGATATGGAAGCATGGTTTGAAATAGACTGCTCCGTCAGTGGTTGTGTCTTTATCGTTACCCAAAAAGAGGAAACGTAATTCAGTTTCAGTGGACAGTTTTGAGCGGTTTTGATTTAAGACAGTACAAAACTGGATTGCTTCACTTCGTTCGCAATGACGATTGTTTCTGCACCGTCATTGCGAAGAACAAAGCGGCAAAGCAGTCCAGAAATGTAATGATCTAAATCAAAACCGCTCTAGCATTTTATATTCCGTGCACAAGCCTATCTGCCCAATAGCTCGATCGTACCATCGGCCCACAGGCGGCGTTCCTGAAACCCATTTTCCGCGCTTCGAACTCAAAGAACTTGAAGGTGTCGGGATGGACATAGCGCAGTACCGGCAGATGCCCGCCTGACGGTTGCAGGTATTGGCCAACGGTGAGCAGGTCGACGCCATGCGTGCGCAGGTCGCGCATCGTGACAAGGATTTCGTCGTCGTTTTCGCCCAAACCGACCATCAGGCCCGATTTGGTTGGGACGTCGGGATAGCGCGCCTTGAAGCGTTCGAGCAGGGCGAGCGAACCGGCATAGTCCGCGCCTGGGCGGGCCTGGAGGTAGAGGCGTGGTACGGTTTCGAGGTTGTGGTTAAAAACGTCCGGCACATCGGCGGCGAAGGCGTTTAGCGCCGCCTCTTCCCGACCCCGGAAATCGGGGGTCAGGATTTCAACGGCTGTCTTGGGCGAGGCGGCGCGGATGGCGCGGATACAGGCGGCAAAGTGCGCTGCACCGCCATCGCGCAGGTCGTCACGGTCGACCGAGGTGATGACCGCGTAGGCGAGCTTCATGTCTGCAATGGTAGCCGCCAGCATTGCGGGCTCTTCGGGATCGGGTGCGACGGGACGACCGTGACCGACATCGCAGAACGGGCAGCGCCGGGTGCAGATGTCGCCCAGGATCATGAAGGAGGCCGTGCCCTTGCCGAAACATTCGTGAATGTTGGGGCAGGAGGCTTCTTCACATACGGTGTGAAGCCGATGCCCGCGCAGGGCGGATTTGATTTCGTTGAAACGCTCGGCCTCCGTGCCGGAAGCAACCCTGATCCTTATCCATTCCGGCTTTTGCAGACGGGGGGCGGGGACGACTTTGATCGGGATACGGGCCGTTTTGTCGGCTCCGCGCTCTTTACGGGGAGGTGTGCTCATCATCGCTCCGGTTGAGGCTGATATCGGCGTCAGGCGGTTTCCATCATCGTCACGGCAAGTGGCGGCAACAGGCGTTGAAAGTGCCCAAGCAGGTGGGAGCCTACCGCATCCACACCGTCATGGATGCCGAAATCGGCAAGCCTCGTGCTTTTCAGGCCCTCGTAACCGCAGGGGTTGATCCATGAGAAAGGTGTGAGGTCGACATCCACGTTGAGGGAGAGGCCGTGGTAGGTGCGAGCGTTTTTGACCCGCAGGCCAAGCGCACCAATTTTTGCACCATCGACATAAACGCCGGGCGCACCGCGCTTGCGTTCACCCTGCAACCCATATCCGGCCAGCGTGGCAATGACGGCTTCTTCCATCAGATGGACGAATTCGCGCACCTTCACCCGCCGACGGGCAAGGTCGACGAGCAGGTAGGCCACGAGTTGGCCGGGGCCGTGATAGGTGATCTGGCCTCCACGATCGATGCGCGTCAGAGGTATCCCGCCCGGGTTTTGCAGCAGGTGGACGGGATTACCTGCCAGCCCGAGCGTAAAGATGGGCGGGTGTTCGAGCAGCCAGATTTCGTCGGGCGTTTGCGCATCGCGTGTGGCAGTGAAGAATTGCATGGCTTCAAGCACGGGGGCGTAGCCGGTGAGACCAAGGCACTTGACGCGCAGGCCGCTGCCATCGTTCACAGCACCACCTTGACCAGGGGGTGTGCAGTCAGTTCGCGGTAAAGCGCGTCAACTTGCGCTTGCGAGTGGGCATGGAAGGTACAGGTAAGCGACAGGTAATTGCCTTTGCCCGATGTGCGCATCTGCACCGTGGCAGGATCGAAATCCGGGGCATGGCGCAACACGACCTCGAAAACTCCCTCTGCGAAGCCCTCGGCATTTGTACCCAGGACCTTGATGGGAAAGTCGCAGGGGTATTCGATGAGGGACGCCCGCTCGCTGGTTACAGGTTCTTGAACCATAGCATGACTGCATCCTGCAGGCGCCCAAAGAAACCGCCCTCCGGCACATCCTCAAGCGCCACGACCGGAAAACTCCCGTAAAGCTCGCCATCGACAGTAAGCTTGAGAACCCCGATCTCTTGCCCTTTCATCAACGGTGCAAATATCGGCTCGCGGCTCTCCAGAACGGGTTCGATCTTGTTGGTCTTGCCTTTGGGCATGGCCATGACGAAGTCTTCCGTAAAACCTGCGGGCACCTGCTTTTCTGCCCCCCTCCATACCCTGAACTCCTTCAGGGGCTGGTTGGCGGAATAAATCCGCATCATGTTGTGGGACTGGAATCCATAGTTGAGCAGCTTGAGCGATTCCTGCACGCGCGCGGTATCGGAAGAGGCTCCGAGGACGACTGAAACCAGCCGACGCGAGCCACGCAATGCGCTGCTCACCAGACAGAAACCGGCCTCCTTGGTTTGCCCGGTTTTCATGCCATCGACCGTGGGGTCGATAAACAGCATGCGGTTGCGGTTAGACTGCTCGATGCGGTTGTAGGTAAAGGATTTGAGCGAGTAAAGGCCGTAGTAGTCCGGAAAATCGTGAATGATTGCGCTGGCCAGCGTCGCCAGGTCACGCGCAGTGCTGTAGTGCTCGGGCTGAGGCAGGCCGGTGGGGTTCGTGAAATGGGTGTTCTTCATGCCAAGGCGTCTGGCTTCCCGGCTCATCATCTCGGCAAAGTTTTTTTCGTTGCCGCCGAGCAGTTCAGCGAGTGCTACGCTGGCATCGTTACCCGAATGCACGATGACGCCCCGGATCAGGTCGCTAACCGCAACCGGTGTCCGAGGTTCGATGAACATGCGCGAGCCTTCCTGTTTCCAGGCTGCGGTAGAGACCTGCACCAGTTGATCATCGGTGACCCTTTTTGCCTTGAGCGCCGCAAAGGTGAGGTAGGCCGTCATCAGCTTGGTGAGCGAAGCGGGTTCGATCCGGCTGTCGGGGTCATTGGCTGCCAGTACTTGACCTGTCGCATGCTCAACCAGTATCCAGGATTTGGCTGCCAGCACCGGCGCAGGAACCGGCTGTGCTGGCGCGGCGTAGGACGTGGCGGCAAACAATAAGGTAAAGAGGAAGAGCAAGGGGAAACGGTAAGGCAAAAAATGAGACATCGTTGAGTCCATAAATCTTGTTGTGATGAGCCGAGATTATAGGCTGTGATGCGGGAGGCGCGGAAATGGATGCTGCTGTCTTTTGATAGCGCATGGCACGTCCAGGAGACGCTGGCTGGCAATGGAATTCATGTTAACGATGCCCTCACTGTCCGGTCATGACGGATCTATTTTATATCCCAAAGCCATCAAAAGGATGCGTAAATCCCGTCTGGGAATAACCGCATGGCACCATACCCCGAAGATGTCGTGCCGGAGGCGTGTCCTGGGCGGCCACGCAAGACGGGAAAAGGCAACAACAAACAATTTTTGTTGGTCGGGGAAAGAGGATTCGAACCTCCGGCCCCTGCGTCCCGAACGCAGTGCTCTACCAGGCTGAGCTATTCCCCGAAAATCATTGACCAGCCTGGTAGCTGGTCAAAAGCACCTTGCAACAGCAAAGTCTGACAATTCTAGCAAGGCATCCTTGAAAATGGAAGCGGGCAGGCGCTGGAGCGCTGCCACTGCCAAGTCGGCTTCGGCCTGGGCGTAGTTGCGTGTGAAATCCAGCGCGCGGGTGGTCTGGATGGCTTCGAGTACGGCGGAAAAATCTTCCCGCCCCCCGTTTTCGATGGCGTGGCGCACGCGCGCAACCTGTTCCTTTGTTCCGTGCTGCATGACGTGGATGAGCGGCAGGGTGGGCTTGCCTTCTGCCAGATCGTCCCCGAGATGTTTCCCGGTTTCGGATTCGTCGGCAGAGTAATCGAGCACGTCGTCGATGATCTGGAAGGCCGTGCCGATGTGCATGCCAAAATTCGCCATTGCCTGTTCGGTTTCCTGGGAAGCACCAGCGAGCATGGCTCCAAGCCGGGCAGCAGCCTCGAAGAGTTTTGCAGTCTTGCAGCGGATG
>WREK01000133.1 GCA_009779355.1 Betaproteobacteria bacterium
CAGTTCAGTCTGGGCGGGATAGGCAGGCTTAAGCATGACGATATCATAACACAGCCCAGAGAAAAAACAACACCCCTATTCGTAAAATGACCCGCAATCGTTAAACGGGCGCTTAGCTTTTGAAAGCCATTCATTCACGGAGACTTTGTCAGCAGTCTGACCTTCCTCAAGAGGAAGGCTCCTGAACGGTTTCCATGCTTCACTTTCTGCTGCGTCATTGCGAGGGGCGAAGCGATGAAGCAATCCAGGAAAGGGTGGTGCAGAGTGCCCTATGCATTGGCGCAACGACGGAATTGAGCGTCTTTGATTTAATCTTGACGTTTCCGGTATAATCTGTCCAATTATCCGGAGGGAGTATCATGGCTGCCTACTCGCAAGACTTACGGGATCGTGTCCTTGAGGCGCTGGCGCGTGGAGAGCGTCCCAGCGCAATAGCGTTGCGGTTTGCGGTCAGCCGCAGCTGGGTCTATCACGTACGCGACCGACTGTGCCGGCATGGCAAGCGGACAGCGTTGCAGGTAGGGGGCTACCGGCGCTCCAGGGTTGAGCATCTGGAGCAGACGATACGCTCCTGGATCCAGGAACAAGCCGATTTGACGCTGGCAGAGATGTGTGGCCGACTGGCCGGATTGGGCGTTGAGATCAAGGCGCCAGCGCTGTGGCACCAACTGAACAAGTGGGGCCTGAGTTTTAAAAAAAACGCTTCACGCCAGCAGGCAAGGGCGCGAAAAAGTGCGGCAAGCGAGTGACAATTGGCGTCACAAGCAGCGGGAGGGCAGCAACTCCCCATGCCTGCTATTTTCTCCCTTTCCCCCCCAGAAACGACCCAAGGATACCGCGCACGATTTCGCGCCCGACAGACGAACTGGCGCTCCGTATCGCGCTCTTGGCCGCCGCAGTCAGAACGCCGTCACGACGGCTGTTGCCCAACAGGATATCGGACAAAGAACCGCTGTCAGCACCTCTTGCCGGCGGCCTACCCGTGCTCGTGCCCGGTGAGCCTTGCGGCTGTGCCGCTTCCGCCGCCCGCGCCGCCAGTTTTTCATAGGCCGATTCGCGGTCGATTATTTGATCGTAGACGCCACTCAACAATGAAGCCGCCTGCACCTGCGCGCGTTCTGCATCGCTGGCCGGACCGATACGGCTTTCCGGGGGTAAGACATGAATGCGCTCCACGATGCTGGGCCGCCCCTTCTCGTCGAGAAACGATACCAGCACCTCACCGACGCCAAGTTCGGTAATCGCCGTTTCGGTATTGATCTCCGGGTTGGCGCGTAACGTTTGCGCCGCCGCTTTGACCGCTTTCTGGTCGCGCGCGGTAAACGCCCTCAGTGCATGATTGACGCGGTTGCCAAGCTGGCCAAGGACGTTGTCGGGAATGTCGGTGGGGTTCTGGGTGACAAAATAGACGCCGACGCCCTTCGAGCGTATCAACCGCACGATTTGCTCGATCTTGTCGAGCAACACGCGCGGGGCGTCCTTGAACAGCAAGTGCGCTTCGTCGAAGAAAAAGACCAGTTTCGGTTTTTCCGGGTCGCCGGCTTCGGGCAGGCGCTCGAACAGTTCAGAAAGCAGCCAAAGCAGCAACGTCGAATACAGCATCGGCGAATTGAGCAATTGATCCGCCGCCAGAATGTGTACGACGCCGCGCCCCCGGTCGGTTTGCAGCAGGTCGTCGATATCGAGCATCGGCTCGCCGAGAAAAAGCTCTCCCCCCTGCTGTTCAAGCGATAGTAGCCCGCGCTGGATTGTGCCGATGCTTGCCGCAGACACGTTGCCGTATTGGGTTGTGAAGGCCTTGGCGTTTTCTCCGACGAATTGCAGCATCGCCCGCAAATCCTTGAAATCCAGGAGCAAGAGTCCCTGATCGTCGGCGATTTTGAACACCATCGTCATGACGCCCTCTTGCGTCTCATTCAGCATCAGGATGCGCGACAGCAGCAGCGGTCCCAAATCCGAGACGGTTGCCCGCAGTGGGTGGCCCTGTCTGGCGAATACATCCCAAAAGATCACCGGGTACGCACGAAAGTCCGGCTCAGGCATCTGCAATGCCTGCAAGCGCTGCTTGAATTTCTCCGATGAGGCTCCCGGCTGCGACATTCCGGACAGATCGCCCTTGACATCGGCCATGAAGACCGGAACGCCGATACTGCTGAAACGTTCAGCCAGTACCTGAAGCGTTACCGTTTTGCCGGTTCCGGTCGCGCCGGTAATGAGGCCGTGACGGTTGGCCAGTCCAGGCAACAAAACGATTTCTTTGTCACCAGACATGCCAATGAGTAAGGGATCGATGGTCATGGCGTTCTCCTGGAACGGGATTCGTCTCACTGGCCGACATAATGCCAGAGAAGTTTAAAAAGCAAGCGTAATTTGGTGTTGTGCGCTGAACGTATTTTTTTGATTTTTTTTGGTTGGGGGGTTGACATTGGGTATCGACATAACCATCATGGTCGTCATGAAATTCTTTGGCACCAACACCCCCTCTATCCCTCCCGAATGGCAACCAATGGCCCGCGTGTTTATGGCCTTGGGCGACGAGCATCGCCAGCGCATCCTACTGCTGTTCGACAAGGGCGAGCGGCTCAACGTAGGCCAGATTGCCAGCGTTTCGCCGCTGGCTCGTTCCACGGTATCGCACCACCTTAAAGTCCTTCACGATTCGGGCGTGTTACGTTCGGAAAAGATCAGCAAGGAAGTCTGGTTCTGGATAAACAGTGACTGGCTGGAAGAAACGCTCGGTAACGTGCTCAACTATGTGCGGCAGAATTGCTGAATATGTGGCAAGTACAGACCTGTCCTAAGGGACGGGGAAAGTAGGCTCGTTTTTTTAACCAATATGTCGAAAATTATAGACATGACAAGTAAAAATCTCCTGAAATCCATGGTTCATCCTGTTGTACGTATCCTGTTTCGCGCTTTGGCACAGATGCTCTTCCGTGTGCAGATACGGGGAATGGACAATGCCATGGCGGTAAAGAACGGGCAGCATTCGCGCCTGCTGGTGATTGCCAACCATGAATCTTTTCTCGACGGTATTTTGGTTGGGTTGTTCCTGCCGATCGAAAAGCCGGTGTTCATTATACATACCGAATATGTGAGGCGCCCGCTGCTGCGGTTGTGTCTGAATCTGCTGGCTGACTATCTGTCGGTCGACCCAGACAACCCGATGGCAATGAAACAGGTCATCCAACTGCTCGAGTCCGGGCGGCAGGTCGTGATTTTCCCGGAAGGCCGGATCACTTCGACCGGTGCGCTGATGAAAGTTTACGAAGGCCCGGCCTTCGTAGCGGCGAAAACCAATGCGACCTTGCTGCCGGTGCGGCTCGACGGGCTGAGCCGCAGCTTTTTTTCGAGAATGACCCGTTGGCCACGAAAATTTTTCCCGCAAATCTCGCTCACGATATTGCCGCCCACAACATTACCGATGCCGCAATCTGCCGATGCCAGGGTACGGCGTCATCAGTCGGGCGAGGCGCTGCGACGTCTGATGCAGGAAATGGCGCTGGCGCAGCCGCCCCAGCACACGCTCTACGGTGCACTGTGCAACGTTGCCAGGCTCTACGGGCGGCGGCGGCGCGTCGTGGAAGACGTCCAGCAGGTGGAATACACCTATCATGATTTGCTGAAGATGTCCCTCGCCCTCGGGCGGCTGGCTGGACGCCACACCGGACATGGTGAAAAAGTAGGGCTGCTCTTGCCCAACATGACCCCCGTCCTCGCCCTTTTGCTCGGCCTCACTGCGATCGGGAGGGTTCCGGCGATGCTCAACTACACGGCAGGCACTGATGGGATGCAGGCCGCGTGCGATGCGGCCCAGATCCGTACCCTGATAACTTCCTATGCCTTCGTCGAAAAGGCAAAGCTCGCCGATAAGCTCGCCGCCCTACAGGGGTTGGAGCACATCGTCTATCTTGAAGACTTGCGCAAAGAGATGACTTTTCGCGACAAACTCTGGCTGATGGGATGGGCGCTATGGTTTCCGCGTCAAATGGAAGTCGAAGCAAGCCCCGAGGATCCGGCGGTGGTGCTTTTCACTTCGGGTTCCGAGGGCAAGCCCAAGGGGGTCGTGCTCTCACACCGCGCCATCCTTGCCAACATCGCGCAAATCCATGCTATTATAGATATATCATATGACGATCGTGTATTGAATGTGCTCCCCATGTTTCATTCCTTTGGCCTCACTGCGGGGACGCTGCTGCCTATCCTCACGGGCGCAAGTGTTTTTCTGTACCCTTCCCCGCTGCATTACAAGGTGATCCCGGAATTGGCCTACGACCGTGCCTGCACGGTGATGTTCGGTACAAACACCTTCCTCGGCAATTACGCGTGCCGTGCTCACCCTTACGATTTCTACCGCCTGCGCTATGTCGTTTCCGGCGCGGAAAAACTCTCCGCTACGGTGCGCGAGCAGTGGGTCGACAAATTTGGCATCCGCATCCTGGAAGGGTACGGTGCTACCGAAACCGCGCCTGTCATCGCGGTGAACACCCCAATGGCGTATCGTAAAGGAACCGCAGGCCAGTTCCTGCCTGGCATCGAATATCGGTTACAGCCCGTGCCCGGTATCGAGCATGGGAGTGTTCTGCACGTGCGTGGCCCCAACGTAATGAGCGGTTATCTGAAGGTGGACAATCCTGGCGTGCTACAGGCGCCCAACTCAAGCGAGGGTTCGGGCTGGTACGAAACCGGCGACATCGTCGAAGTCGATGCCGATGGTTTCGTACACATCATCGGACGGCTCAAACGTTTCGCCAAGGTGGCCGGCGAGATGGTGAGCCTGGAAGCGGTGGAAAAACTGGCGCTGGAGGCATCTCCCGATATGCTCCATGCCGCATCCAGCCAACCCGATGCAAGCAAGGGCGAGGCGCTGGTGCTCTTCACCACAGACAGACAGATTGACCGTGCGGCCCTGCAAAAAGCCGCGCAACGACTGGGACTTCCTGAACTGGCCGTGCCGAAGACGATCGTGCGCGTAGATGCGTTGCCGCTTCTGGGGACGGGCAAAACCGACTACGTCACCCTGAAACGCATGGCAGAAGAGGTTCATGCATGAGCAGGAAGCTCCCTCTTTTTAGCCGGGGGCGTCGACGTTTTTTCGGGGCTGCCATCTTAGCGGCAGCGGGAATTTCTGGCGTGATAGCGATCAATGCCCGCAAGCTGGTCAATCCCTGTCTCGATCCCACAAGCACTGCCTGGAGTCAAAATCCGTGGCTGGCGCACGTCTGGCAAGGGCTGGACCCTGCCCAGGTCTGGGACTGCCATGTACACCTGGCGGGTATCGGGGACAGTGCCCATGAGCTGTATGTCGGGAAAAAACTCCAGAGCCTGTGGCATCCGGTGCTCTACGGCCAGCGCATGTTCTTCATGAACGCAGGGTGCGTCTCGTCCGAACCTGGAACCGTGGATGAAAATTACGTGCATCGGCTTGCGCTCCTCACGCGGAGCATGCCGGCCGGAGCCAAGGCGATGCTCTTTGCCTTCGATTGGTATCACGGCGACGATGGGCGGCCAGATCAGAAATTGAGCACATTCTATGTGCCCAACGACTATGCCCGCCAGATAGCGGAAAAATATCCTGACGTGTTTGAATGGGTGGCTTCGATACACCCCTACCGGGATGATGCTATCGACATGCTGGAAGCCGCCGTCGCGCAGGGCGCACGGGCGGTGAAATGGCTGCCTGCGGCGCAGAATATCGATCCGGCATCAAAACGGTGCGATGCTTTTTTTGCCGCACTCGCACGCCTCTCCCTTCCTTTGGTGATCCATTGCGGGGAAGAAAAAGCGGCGCAAGCCGCCAAGCTTGAGCCTCTCGGCAACCCCCTGCGCCTGCGCCGTGCGCTGGATGGGGGCGTGAAGGTAGTGGTGGCGCATTGCGCAAGCACCGGTGAAGACGAAGACCTCGACAAGCCAGGAACCCAGCAAAAGAGTTTCGATCTTTTCACCCGCCTCATGGAGCGGCCGGAGTGGAAAGAAAACCTCTTCGGCGACATCTCTGCCACCGCGCAGCGCAACCGCAAGCCCGAAATACTCAAGACCCTGCTCATGCGAGAGGACTGGCATGACCGGTTGCTCAACGGTTCCGATTATCCCCTTCCGGGCATCCTGCCGTTGACTTCATTGCACCGGCTCGCAAGTCACGGCCTGCTCCCGGAAGAATCGGTGGCCGAGTTGCAAACGTTGCGTCAGCTCAATGCCCTGCATTTCGATCTGGCGCTCAAACGTTCCCTGATCTGGCAGGGAAAATCCTTTCCTGCCCGGGTATTTGAGACCCGCGCATTTTTTGGAGCAGTGTGAGTGAACGATAACATCCAGCTTCCCGGCGATGAGGGCGCCCAGCGTTCCCAATTCGCATTGCTGCGCGAACGCCGTTTCTGGCCGCTTTTCGCCACGCAGTTCCTGGGTGCGTTCAACGATAATGCCTACAAGAATGCCTTGCTGGTGCTGCTGACGTTCGGGGCTGCTTCATGGACAAGCATGAAGCTGGAACTGCTCGCCAACCTCGCGGCGGGACTGTTCATTTTGCCGTTTTTCCTGTTTTCCGCCACCGCCGGGCAACTGGCGGACAAATTCGACAAGGCGCGGCTTGCGCGCTGGGTAAAGGCCCTGGAAATCTTCATCATCGTGCTCGCAGCCACTGGCTTCTGGCTGCAAAGCCTGCCC
>WREK01000134.1 GCA_009779355.1 Betaproteobacteria bacterium
GTAAGGGGCCAAAAAACAACCTGAAACGGGTTCCCAGGTTTCTCCAGGGGTTTGTCGAATCCAATCCGTCGCCGTCAGAGGCCAGTTACCGAAGGTGCCGGGGAATTTTTGAGCATCCTGTTAATGTCTGCTCCCAAATTGGAGAAGCTTTCCTTTGCGGTTTTCCATTTTCCCGTGATCCCGTCGATCAGGCCATTGATGATTTTTGCCCCGAATTCCGTGAAATTCGCAGGAAGCTCAAAACCAAACCAATTCATGACCCCAGCAAATGCTTCACTGAACATCTCCAGCGGCGACCAATTGAGAATGAACGTGCTGACGCTATCGATGACACTGGAAAAGGTGTCACAGATTTTTTGCCAAAGGTCTATGAAAAAACCTTTTATTGGTTCCCAGTATTTATAAATGAGGAATACCGCTACTGCAATGCCAGCAATGATAAGTATGATCGGGTTCGCCAGCAGGGCACGGCCTATAAACTTAAAAGCAGCGCCGACTGATTTCAATGCCGTTGCACTTTTCAGCAGTAAACTTGGGTTAAGCAACTTGACAGCAAACCCATAAAACTGCACAAATGGCGTCAGAATTAGAGAAACCGCATACCTGATGCCAAGAAGCCCTAATTTGAAGGAAACCAGCCCAACAACAATATGCAGAACAGTGCCGACAAATTTTTTATTTTCTTGTGCCCATGATGAAACCTTGCGCAGCACCCAAGTGACGCTTTGAAGCAAATCGCGCAACGCCCCTTTTTCGGTATCCATTATGGAAATACTCAAATCTTCCCATGCACTTTTCACCGCTATGAGGTCGCCCCTGACATTGTCCGCCATGATGCTGGCAGTCTTTGCCGCAGCGCCCTGGGAGTTAGTAACGATATCTATATATGGTTTGATTTTTTCAGCATTATCTAACAACGACAACAAGCCAGGGGTAGCGCGCGCACCGAAAATGTTTTTGGCGTACCCTAAACGCACGGCAGTCCCCATGCCTTCGGTGGCCTTGGAAATTTCGTACAGGATTTCAGGCATTGGCCGCAGGTGGCCATGCGCGTCCTTGGTAGTAATTTTAAGTTTATTGAGTGCCTTTGCGGCAGCACCCGACGGTTCTGACAGTTGATTGAACGCGTTTCGCAGGGTGGTCCCGGCCATGCTGCCCTGAATGCCAGCGTTGCCGAGCATGCCGATCATGGCTGCAGTGTCTTCAAGCGAAATGTTTAGCCCTTTCGCCGATGTTGCCGCGTATTTCATGGATTCAGACAGCATCTCCATGTCGACGTTGGACGTCGTAAACGCCATCGTCAGCGTGTCGGCGATGCGCGTCATTTGTGAGGCATCCAGCCCAAAAGCGGTCTGGATGTTGGAGGCAATGTCAGCCGTGCGCTGTAGTTCGATGCCGCCCGCCCTCGCAAGGTCGAGCATGCTTGGCATGGATTTCAATATGGCATCTGGCTTGAATCCGGCCATTGCAAGAAAACCTTGCGCCTGCGCAGCTTCTGACGCGGTGAAGGATGTCGTCGCCCCGAGTTTCCGCGCCTGTTCGGTAAGCGCCTGCATTTCTGGCGAATCCTTGCCCAGCCGCGTAAGCGATTGTACTTTGCTCATGCTGGCTTCAAATTCGATGCCTACGCTCAGTGGCCGTGATACGAGGTAGGCTAATCCCGCTGTCTCCATGATTTGGCCGCGCAGTTCGGCCCGCTTTGCTTTTTGCGTATCAACAAAGCTCTGAACACGGGCCAATTGCTGCGTCTTATATTTCAGCGCTTCGATTACTTTTTTTTGCTTTTCGTATTCCCTTGTCATGTGCGCAATGTATGAGGCGGGAGATTTATTCGTAATAGCTTGCTGGATGCTTGTCCCAAGTTTCTTGTTTTCTGTATTCAGCAGCGCCGTTGCTTGTTTGCATTTATCGAGCGATTTTTTCAGGCTCCCGAAAGCAGCCACTGCCCCTCCGGCAATGCCACTCAATGTGATGGTTAACACAAGATTGTTCGGCATTTTAGTCTATACTATGTGGAGGGGGATCAGATTATGGCCTGCAAGCATTGCAAACACGAAAAATACGATGAAGGGTACTTTGAACAAGTTTTCACGGTATTCGGCTTCATCCTGTATTGCGCATGGTGGATATACTCGGGAGACTACTTTTTCGCCCTTTTTATGACGGTTTTCACGTATATCCCGATCGCCATCATCTGTTCGCCCATTCTTTTTATCATCATTTTTGCGCTCGACACAAAGGACTGGCATACAACCTGACCTATAAACAAGCCGCAGCCCCGAACAGTTCGTCGACCGCTTCCTCATCCATGCCCATGTGGGCCACCATCGCAGATGTCAACGGGTTGCCCCGCCTGACTTCCTGCGCGTATTCCCACTCGATCCTGGCAGCTTCGCCCTTGTCACCCGGCATCGAGGCAATAGCCTGGTTGACGGCATCGAGTTTGCCCGCCATGTGCAGCGCCAGCCGCGCCTGCCGCATGCTGACAACTTCCAGAGGGGGAGGCGGCGGCAAGTCTTCAAGCGCCCATTTGTCGCACTCCCAATCCCAAACCAGCTTCTTTCCCTCCGGCACGGCGGGCGGTTCTTCCTGGGTGAGTTCCGGTGTGACCTGATCGGCAAGCGGTCCGAGGCACTCGATCACGACTGGGGTGCCGTCTTCTTTTTTCCAGAGGGTTTGCCCGCGGCAATCCTCTACCAAAGCCCATTGCGTGCCATCCCAGACACGTGCCATGCCCGATGTCGCGGCAGGCGGCGCCTCAACCGTAGTGTTGTTCAACAGCAGGTACTTGCCGGGTTCAAGCGGGGATTCCAGTGCGGCAACCTCGTCCAGGTATTCGCCGGTTGTGCTGTCAAAGGCGTAAATGATCATGTGTCAGGCTCCTGGGTAGATGGTGACGGTTTCCCAACTATGAAATGCCGCACCGATGGTAATGAGGGCGGGGGGAACTTTGAATTCGGTGGCAATGAAGGGGTAAATCGTGACGGTTTCGCCGCTCAGGGTGACGGCCCCGAGGCTGATGGTGCCGCGCGAGGTTGCGATCAGTCGCATGGCGAAGTGGCTGCGGGCGGGTTTGACGGCAATGATCTGGCGCTCGATGGCCTCCTGCGCATCCAGGTCGATGCCACGGTTATCGACTTCGACATCGGCAATGAAGGTATGCGGCTCGCCACGCGGGGACATTTGCCACCACTCGGTGATTTTCCCCGTATGCCCGAGGCAAGCCAGCGCCTGTTCGACAGCACCCCGTGTCCCCTTTTTCCGGTGAATCTGTATGCTTTCGGCGATCACCCGGCGTTGGGTCGCCTCGTCCCAGGCCGTGTCCCACTCGTCGACGGATAGCTCCCAGGCAAGCCAGGGCAACGCTGCGGCTGGGCAATTCTCGACATCCCAGAGGGTTGCAATGATTTCCGGGGCAAGCCGCTCCGCCAATCCTGCAAAGGCATACTCGATCGGGGTGCTGTTCGGGGGGAGCAGGCGATCAGACATGAGGTACGCCTGCCAGTTCGAGGGCTATGCCGTCGCAACGCCCGCACTGTGTCTCACTGATATCCAGATCGTCGGCAGGGGCATGGATTTCAACGTTTTGTACGCCGGGTTGATGGAGCGCGGCAAAAAGGGCACTCCGCGGGATGTCGTAGCCGATGCGGCGCAGGCTGGCGAGCGTGGCGTTGAGTGCTGCCCTGGCAGCACTGATCACCGGCTCCGGCGATGGCCCTGGGTACAAGGTGATCGTGGCATCAATGATAAATGGCACGATTTCCACCGCCTGTACAATGACTTCATCGGTCAGCGGGCGGATATCCCTTGCACTGAGACGTTCGCCGACGGCATCAAGCACGGCTTGTCCCGGAACGCCGTCATCCCAGCCAAGGATGCTTATAAGGACTTGACCCGGCACAGGGCTTGTCGCGTTGGCGTCTTCCACGCCGCCGTGGGCGCTGAGGGCGTGATAACGGTAGCCCTCGGTGGGGCCTGCGGTGCTCATGCCTTCGACGGCAAGCTGCGTGCGGGTGCGCAGGTGGTTGTCCGCTTCGTAAGCAGGCGGGATTGACGGGATGGCATTGGGGTTGCCGGGGTCGGTTACATGCCGCTTGACGCTGTAATAGGCAGCAAGATGGTCAAGGTTCGTGCCGGAGGCCGATGCCAGGTAGCACTGCCGCGCCGCCTGGTTGATGCGGCTCCTGAGCAGCATTTCCCGGTATGACGCGGCCTGCAACAGGATCGTGAGCGGTTCCGTTTCCAGGGCAAGCGTTGCGGCAACGTCCGCCCGCTGGTCGGCTGGGATGAGTGAAAGCAGGGTTGCCTTATTCGCGGCAAGAATGCTTTCGTAATCCAGTTGCTCGACGACATCTGGCGGCGGCAGCAGGGATAGGTCGATGCCAGGGGCGCGGGCGGTTTCCGGCAGGTTTGCCATTACTTCTCAACCTCCGTTCGGACACGGGCGCGTTCGTGCCATTCCAGGAGCTTTCCCAACCCGAGCCGTTCCAGGTCGGGCAGCGGCCAATGAAATGTAATGGCGAGGTCTGCCCAGAGGTCTTCTACGCAGGCGGGGATTCCCCGTTCTCGTCGTTGGATTTCTTCGTAAAAAAACTTGCCACCACATTTGCCGCCTGCATCAGGTCATACGAATCCAGTTTGACCCGGATCTCATGTTCGGTGAGCGCAGGGGTGGTAGTGCGTTGCAGGACGATGGTCAGGGCATCCGTGTCGGCCTGAAGGAGGTCGAGCAGCTTGATGCCCCGCAACCAGCCGGACCCGTCTGGCTTAAACAGGGTGATTTTTTCAACCAGCGTATCGCCACGGCTAATCGGATATTCGAGAGTGATTTCCTGTTCTTGCATCTTGCCCCTCACAGCCCAATGGCGGCACGCTGTTCGGCAAGCCGGTCAATGCCGCCAAATTTTTCGATGAAGTTGATGAAATCGATTTCTACTTCGACAAAACCATTGACGGTAATCTTCAGGTAGCTGAGCGAAGACGAAACCTTGAACTCGGTGTCATCGCCCGCCTTCGCCTTGCCGGGGTCGATCTCTCCGTGCCGCCCCCGCGTTATGATTTCGACGGCATCGGTATCGCCCGTGTCATCGCGCTGGTACGCGCCTGCAAAGCGCATGAGCACGCCGGATGCGCCGGGGATGCCGAATTGGCGGTATATCTCGCGCATGAACCCGCCGTAGGTATGGGTCATCTCCAGCTTTTCCATCCCGAGGTCGCCATCGACGGGGCCGTTCATCCCGCCGTTGCGGTATTCCTCCATCTTCCGGGACAACTTTGGCAACTCGACCTCGGCACAGAGGCCGAGGAAGTTGTAACCGTTGTAGAAGACATTGAAGTTCTTGAGTTTTCGCGGCAAAGCCATGATTTTTCCTTGTCAGGCGTTGACCCGGTCGGCGAAGTCGAGCAGGTAGCGGTCGGTGATGCGCTGCCGGAACGTGAGGTTTTCGAGCGGCGGGACAGGGGTGTAGTCGTAGTCGACGTAGAGCTTCCCGTCTTTCAGCGTGGCATTTGTATTGATTTCGACGTCATAGTAGGAATTCGCGTCGATGATGTAGCCATTGCTCTTCAGCTCACGGAACTTGGCATTGATGCCCTCGATGATGTCCTTGACCAGGGTCGGAGTCAGGGGCTTGTCGACCGCCCACATGTGGGCATCCGCAATGGTGTCGGCCAGGACATGGGCCGTGCGCGTGTAGTTTTCGAACGCGAAAAGCGGGTCGTCGGAACATGTCCGGTTGCCCCAGAAGCGGAAGCCGTCGCGCCGGATCAGCGCGGTAATCTCTTTGGCATTCAGCAGCCCTGCGTCGGTGTTCGGATCCTGGAGATCCCAGTAGATATCCTTTGTGATGCCGGTGACGCCGTTTACCGCGATGTTTGAGAGCGTCTTATGCCAGCCGATGTCCTCGTCGATTTTTGCCCGCAGCCCCAGGGCGTTGGCAACGGCCATGCTGATGTCAGACTGGTTTGTGCTGGTGTCCCACTTTTTGAAATCGCCGTAGACCAGCATCAGCTCGCGCTGGCCAAAGTTTTGCCGGAAATCGAATGCATCTTCAATATTGTCACCGTGGCAGGCCGCGTAAACAAAGGCGCGGAGCTTTTGCGCGATGCCCACAAGGGCGGCGGTCACGTCCACGGTGTCCAGGCCTGGGCAGCCGAGGATCCGGGGCTTCACCCCGAGTGCGGCTTCAGCCGCAAGCAGGGCCTGCAGCCCGGTGTATTTCCCCTCGGGCGTGACCGTGCCGATCACGTTGCTGGTCTGGCTGGCGGCGATTTCTTCCGGGTCACTCCCCTGCCCTTCTTCAACACGGACCGCGACGATGATTGGGGCCGCCTGGTCGGCAATGGCATCGAGCGCACGGGCGAGCGTGCCCGTTTTGCCTGCCTTTCCGATTGCAGAATAGACGTTTGTAATAAGCTTGGGCGTATCCAGCGGGAAAGCTTCAGCGTCTGCATCGTCCGCCGTAGCCACCAGCCCGATCACGGCAGTGGCGATAGTCCGGATCGGGCGGATGCCCTCATTGATTTCGACAACGCGCACGCCGTGGTGGAAGTCGGTGGGCATCTTGCTCTCCGGTGGTGGCTTGAGA
>WREK01000135.1 GCA_009779355.1 Betaproteobacteria bacterium
AGGCGCGGGTCTTCGATGATTGAAAAGTGTTCCACGAGGTTCTTGCCCATTGTTCGTCCAAAAAACCAGAGTGGACGACTTTTTGCCCCTGTTTACAAGCCCCTTGCCAAATTATTTTACATTGATTGCCGTCTCAGAATGATATGACAAATAGGTGCAATCGCCCTGCCCTCAAGAGGGAGGCACTTGAATCAGCATTTCCCTATGGCGCCTTGATCAGGTCGCCTTCCTTGAGCACGATTTTTTCGCCCATCTGGTCGCGTGGATAAAAATCCACCGGGATCGACACGTGAACCACTTCGCCCTTCTCTGAAACGGCTGCCCGCCGCACGTCGAAATGAAGATGGGGGCCGTAGGTGAAACCAGTGTTGCCGGAATAAGCGATGAGATCCCCGGCATATACCCATTGACCGACTTTGACGAGCACCCGGTGCGGTGCGAGATGCAAGTAGTAGGCGATGCTGCGGTCGTCGTGCATGATGCCGACGAAGTTGGCTTTTTTGCCAAGTGACGGGTCGGGACGTCCCTCAGTGAAGCTATCTTTTACGTCGATCACCATGCCTTCGCGTGCTGCGTGAACGGGTGTGCCTTCGGAAACGCCGAAGTCGTAGGCGTAGCGGGAGTGGTCGTTGTCATGGGTGACGAGTGTGCCGAGTGCACCCATACCGGCAGGCCCTTGAACGACGAGAAACGGTGTGCCTTTCGCGAATGGCAGGATGTAGCGGGCATGCCTGTCTGGTGGCATGAAAATGTCTCCGGGCTGGTACGAGTAGCGCAGGCTGTACTGCAAGGGTTCTAAACGTCTCGCCTGGGTGACGTGGACGATTTCCTGACGGGAATGCGTGTCGACGACGAGCGTCAATGGCAAAGGTTTGTCCGGACTGAGATTGCTCCCGGTCAGGCCGAAAGAAACAGTCACCGGCGCCGGACTGTTGTTAATGGCGAAGAATTTGACGTTTTGCGACAAATTCAGCGAGGCTCTGATTTCTTCGATCCGAAACTTGAATGTGTCGTCATCGATATCCTGGGCGACTGCGAGCGGCCAGGTGAGCAGAGCCAGGACGAACAGGATAATTTTCATGGCATTTCGCACAGACAGTGCATATAGATGTGGTGTGGGTCGTTCCAGAGGGCCAGCGACTTGAAATCGGCAGTAAGGCGCTTGACGATGGTGCTGGCCGGGGAGGGGGCGGCGCTCCCGTTGCCGACAGTGGCAAATAGCCGCTTCAGCAACAGTTGCATGGGTGGGATCGTCTGCATCGGCCAGGTGACCGTGTAGCTCTTCAGTTTGGCGCGGCTGGCTGCCCCGGCCAATGCGGCGTCAATCCCCCCCACGTAGTCGACGAGCCCCAGGCCGACGGCCTCCTGGCCGCTCCAGACCCGGCCACGGGCGATTTTATCAACGGCGTCGGGTTCCATCTTGCGTGCCTTGGCAACGATGTCGAGAAAGCGTTGGTAGATGTGGCCGATACCCAGTTGCAGGGCTTCGGCTACTATGGGATCGAGCGGGCGGCGCGGGTCGAGTGCGCCAGCCAGGGGCGCAGTGGCGACACCATCGACACTTAGCCCAAGCGTGTCGAGCGGCTTGGAGAACTCGGGAAATATGCCGAAAACGCCGATCGAGCCGGTCAGGGTGGCGGGTTCAGCGTAAATTTCGTCGGCTCCCGCAGCAATCCAGTATCCGCCGGAGGCTGCCAGGGAACTCATCGAAGCGATGACCGGTTTGCCAGCCTGACGGGTGAGTTCGAGTTCGCGGCGGATGACCTCAGATGCCCCTGCACTGCCACCGGGGCTATCGATGCGGATGACCAGGGCTTTGACCTGTTTGTCTTCGCGCGCTTCTCGGATCAGTTGGGCGAAGCTGTCGCCCCCGACGGCGCCGGGCGGTTGTTCGCCGTCGACGATAGCCCCCTGGGCGACCAGTACGGCAATTTGATTGGGGTTTTTGGGGTTGGCGCGGCGGACTGCGACGAGGTAGGCGTCGGCGTCAATATGGCGGAAATCCTTGTCTGCGCTTTCGTCGCCAAGTCGCTCCTTGATCAATGCTTTCCATTGATCACGGGTGGAAAAACGGTCAATGAGTCCGGCGGACTGGGCGGCGACGGCTGGGTCGCCCTTGGCAGTTTTGAGCTTGTCGAGGTAATCAAGGACGTAATGGTCGAATTGCGTCGGATCCAACTTGCGCGCGGTGCTGATCTCGTCGCGGATGCGGCTCCATAGTCCGTCGAGAAGCGTCCGGGTTGCCTCACGGTCTTCTTCCGACATGTCGCTACGGGTAAATGGCTCGCCGAAAGACTTGTATTCCCCCGCACGGAACAGGTGCACCTTGACTCCGAGCTTGTCGAGCGCGCCCCGGAAATACGTAGTGAATCTCGCCAACCCTTGCAGGAGCACGAAACCGTCGGGATCCAGATGTACTTCGTCGGCGACAGAGGCGAGGTAATACTGGTTCTGGTTGAAGCGTTCCCCGCGTGCCAGCACCGGCTTGCCTGAAGTCTTGAAGTCGTTGATGGCTGCACGCAGTTCTCCGAATTTGGCGAGTCCACCGGCATCGATGGCATCGGTTTCGAGTACGAGCAATTTGATACGTGCGTCGTCACGGGCAGCGCGTATGGCTTCGAGCAGGTCGGGCAGCACCGTTTCTTTCTGCTGTTCGCTGGAAAAAAAATCCAAGGAAGGATTGAAGGTAGGCTGTTCGACCAGTGTGCCGGCAGGCCGCACGTACAGCGCCGCGCCCCCCTTCGGCACGGTCGGCCCCGGGTGCACGATGGCGGCAATGACCGCCACGATGATCGCCAGCAGGATGAGATTCGTGGCAACGCGGCGCGCGCCGTCGATGAAAGACCACAAGTAGTGCAGCATACGGGAAATGAATTTAAACATGGGGAGTTCCTTTTGTTTTATCGTGGCCGTCGGAATACGATATCCCACACACCATGGCCGAGCCGCATGCCGCGATTCTCGAACTTGGTCGGCAGCCGGTAAACGGGACGGGGGGCAAAGCCGTCAGCGGTATTTTCCAGCGCGCTCGCCGAGAGGGTTTCAAGCATCCATTCGGCATAATTCTCCCAATCGGTCGTGCAATGGAGGTAACCTCCGGGTGAGAGCTTTTCTTTGATGAGCGCGATGAAATCGGGTTGTATCAGACGGCGTTTGTGATGGCGTGCCTTACGCCAGGGATCGGGGAAAAACACATGCACCCCGGCCAGTGTGCCGTCGGGAATCATGTCGCGCAGCACTTCGACAGCATCGTGGCGGATGATGCGCAGGTTTGCGATATTGCCCTCAGCGATGAGCTTGCACAGTGCGCCGACCCCTGGATTGTGCACTTCGATGCCGAGGTAATCGGTTTCGGGGTGAGTGGCGGCGATTTTTGCCGTGGTCTCGCCCATGCCAAAGCCGATTTCAAGGATTTTTGGCGCTGTGCGCCCGAATTCCACCGCGAGGTCGATCAGTTCAGGCCGATATGGGATACCGATTTTCGGCATCATATCGTCGAGATAGCGTTGTTGCGCAGGCGACATGCGACCCTGGCGCAGCACAAAACTACGGATCGAACGGCTGGAAAGGCGGTGCGCGACCGTGGAGTCGGTATCAGATTCCGTTTCCGTGGCGGCGTCCCAGGTCGTTGCGCTCATGAACCGATCAGCCCCGTGAGCGGGGAACTGGGGTCGGCAAGATAGGATTTTTTCGGCATCCGCCCAGCCAGCCAAGCTTCGCGCCCGGACTCGACCGCTTTTTTCATCGCCTCCGCCATGAGCAGCGGGTCTTTCGCGTGGGCGATGGCGGTATTCATCAGCACGCCGTCGCACCCCAGTTCCATCGCGATCGTGGCATCAGAAGCCGTGCCGACCCCGGCATCGACGATGACGGGCACGCTGATCCGTTCGATGATGAGGGCGAGGTTCCACGGATTGAGGATACCCATGCCGGAACCAATCAGGGATGCCAGCGGCATGATCGCCACGCAACCGAGTTCTTCGAGCATCTTTGCCTGGATGGGGTCGTCGGCGCAATAGACCATGACCTGAAACCCCTCTTTGACCAGGATTTCTGCGGCTTTCAGGGTTTCGGGCATGTTCGGGTAGAGCGACTGGGCATCGCCCAACACTTCGAGCTTGACCAATGCTGCACCGTCAAGCAGTTCGCGCGCCAGCATCAGGGTGCGGACGGCTTCATCGGCAGTGAAGCAGCCGGCGGTATTGGGCAGGATGGTAAAACGCGTTGGCGGCAAGACATCGAGTAGGTTGGGTTCGTCTGGGTTCTGGCCGAGATTGGTGCGGCGGATTGCCACAGTGACGATTTCTGCGCCACAGGCATCGACCGCCGCGCGCGTCTGGATAAAATCCTGGTATTTGCCGGTTCCAACCAGCAGACGGGAACTGTAGATTTTGTCGGCGATTGTCAGGAAATCATTCTTCATGTCTGGGCTTCTTCAGTAGGATGAAAGAAACGAAGGAAAAGAAATCAGCCACCGCCTACCGCCGAGACGATTTCCAGCGTATCGCCTTCGGCAAGCGGGGTATCGGCGTGGCGCGTGCGTGGCACGATCTCTCCATTGCGCTCAACAGCCAGACGCACACCTGTCAACCCACGCTGTTCGAGCAGGGTTAGCACGCTGGAGCCATCCGGCAGGGTTTCGGGTTGTCCGTTGACAGTGATGTGAATCATGCGGCGGATGATACTTTAATTCGGAATGGGCAACTCAGTTGCGTTTATCGTGTGCGGTAAGATCATAACTGGAGAAAATGCTACAATGACCAGTTCAGGGGCAAATTACTCCCTGAGAGTCCATGCGGGCGTCGTATAACGGCTATTACCTTGGCTTCCCAAGCCAAAGACGTGGGTTCGACTCCCATCGCCCGCTCCACATTGCCCTTCCGGAGGTGCCTGCCTACCGGCGTCCTGCTGCACAGGTACAACCACATGGGGGGCAGTTCAATGTCTTCGCGCGCAGTGTCGGCCCGGTGCGGGAAGGCCGCCCCGTCAAGTCGCTGGAACAGGCGGCATCGTCTCTCAAGCAATTTCGCAGCAGCCCGAATTGCAGGCTGGGCAAGGGGATCGCATGCTGTCATTCAGCAGTTTTTTTTCCATGTTTTTTTGGCGGGCGTTGATATAATGTCACGTCAAATAGTGGTATGATTGTCACGCTAAGTAGTGGCATGATTGTCACGCTGAGTCCGGCTGTTTGGAGTTATTAAAGTTAGCTGTCGAAGTGATTGCTAAGTCAATTTTCATTATTGAAGATCATCAAGAGGTGCGCATTATGCCAATGGTTACATCAAACGGGGTGGATGCCCTTTTGGGCATTCGTAACGGGTTCAGAGATGCTTCTTGGGATTACCCTTCCGGTATCGGTACGTCTGTCACGCTATCCTACAGTTTCCCGACTTCCATACTTGGTTACTATTCTTCTTATCGCGACGACCTTTACTACCCGTACAATTTTCGAGCCTTGCCGCCGGTCTGGGATGGTGGCGGCATCGACATCATCGATTGCTCGAACCAAACCAATAAGTGCGACATCAACCTGCAAGGCGGCGCTTTGAGTTCTGTCGGTGCCTTTACCAATACCCTGGGCATTGCCAAGGGGGTTGCCATCGAAAACGCCATCGGCGGTTTAGGGAACGATAGAATTTCCGGCAATGAAGCAAATAAGCGCCTTGAAGGCGGCGCCGGGAACGACACCCTTATTGGCGGCGCAGGCAACGACACCCTTATTGGCGGCACGGGCAATGATTCCATGGACGGCGGTGCGGGCGATGATTATATGGAGGGCGGCGCGGGCAACGATGTCATGAACGGCATGGAGGGCAACGATACCATGTTCGGCGGCGCGGGCAATGATGTTGTGTACGGCGGCCCGGGTAACGATTATATGGACGGCGGCGATGGCAATGATTATATGGACGGCGGCGACGGCAATGATTATCTGTTCGGCGGCCCGGGCAACGATACCCTACACGGCATGGGGGGCAATGATACCCTGGACGGTGGCCCCGGCAACGATTATCTGTACGGCGGCACAGGCAACGATATTCTGTACGGTGGCGCGGGCAACGATACTTTGTATGGCGGTCCTGGCAACGATACTTTATACGGCGGCGTGGGCAACGATTATCTGTATGGCGAAGATGGCGATGATGTTCTGTACGGTGGTCCGGGCGACGATTTTCTATACGGCGGCAAGGGTGCGAACATCATGTATGGCGGCTCGGGGCGGGACACCTTTGTTTTCACGGAAATCGATACAGCGATAGACATCATCGGTGACTTTGAAATAGGCATCGACAAATTGGATTTCACTAAAGTGATGACTGCGGGCGATTCGATACAGTGGAAAGCGACCACGAACGGCATCATGGCCTATGTTCAAAATAAGTGTTACGTCGAACTTATCGGTATACATAGCCCCCTGGATGCTTCCAGCTTTGTATAAATAAGTTTCAGTCCGTGTAGGATGGGTTTCTATATGAACGCCTCCCTTTGTGCAAGCCTTTGCATGTTTTAACCGACAGGATAGGTTGCAGCTCTATATCCGGCCTTGTTGCAGCCTGTCTTGCCGCTGCTGGCCCCGATGAA
>WREK01000136.1 GCA_009779355.1 Betaproteobacteria bacterium
CATCGGGGCCAGCAGCGGCAAGACAGGCTGCAACAAGGCCGGATATAGAGCTGCAACCTATCCTGTCGGTTAAAACATGCAAAGGCTTGCACAAAGGGAGGCGTTCATATAAAACCCCAACGTACAGGCACAAGGGGAGGCGGCAACGTTGGGGTTGTCTCATTTGCTGGCGGCAGTTGAAAAAGGAACAAAATTCTTTTTATTAGGGGTTCTTAGCCCGTTCCAAAAACAAAAGAGCCGCGTTCCTGCAACCCTTTGGGAGACTCTGCACAACCCTTTTCCTGGATTGCTTCGTCGCTTTGATCCTCGCAATGACTGAGCAGGAAGGCCAATGGATTCAACCAATACCGTCATTGCAAGCGAAGCAATCCAGTGTTGGAGTTATGCAGGGGCTCCTTGATATTTATGGAGGCGCGAGCCGGAGTCGAACCGACCTACACGGATTTGCAATTATTATTGTTAGATTTGGTCTACTTATAACAACATATAAAAAACAACGTGTTATGTTGTTTTAACGCCTCTTTTTGATGCTGAGAATTGCCTAATTTATCAAAATAGTGTTAGATATACGTTAGATATAACAAGGCGAGACAAAATATGCTAACGGCAAAATTCACTAAAACTTTCCTGAACACGGTGCAACCTGACCCAGCCGGGAAACGTTGTACGTACTACGACACGGAAATCCCGAAGCTGGCCGTTGCCGTGACAGCGGTGGGAACGAAAACTTTTTTCGTCATCAAGCGTGTGGTGTCCAAGGTGGTCTGGATCAAGTTGGGACGGTATCCAGAGATGTCAGTCGACCAAGCGCGGCTGGCTGCAATCAAAGTGTTGGGCGAGATTGTTGAGGGCGTTGACCCGACAGTGGCGCGGAAAAACCTGAAAGGCGAACCGACGCTTTCCGAGTTCTTCACCGATGAGTACGGTCCCCGGCATGGAGTTAATAAACGCTCTTGGAATGACGACCAGCAGCGTTTTCGTCGCTATCTGAGTAAACAACTCGGAGAACTCAAACTTAGTGAAATTACTCGCTCGCAGATGTCCAACGCTTTGAATGACGCAGCCAGGGCAGGCAAAGCTGTATCGACCGTGCGCAGTATCCGTGCGTTGATTTCACACATGTTCGGTAAAGCGGAAGAATGGGGCTTCATCGAGATCAACCCCGCACGAGGGTTGAAGGTAGAAGGTAAAGCGGTATCACGTGACCGTTTTCTGAACCAGATTGAACTGGTGAAGTTCATGGATGCGCTTGCCTTGGAGGATGACCACATTCGAGATATTTTCCTGCTTGCGTTGCTTACAGGAGCACGGCGGGCAAACATCTGTTCGATGCAGTGGAACGAAATCAACCTGCTTGAGGCTCAATGGCGCATCCCGAAAACAAAGAACGGAGAAGCGCAAACCGTGCTTCTCTCGCCTCCAGCAGTAGAAATTCTTCAAGCACGTCAGGATAAACTCGGCGGCGCTGGTTTCGTGTTTCCCGGCACGGGTAAGACCGAGCATTTTGTTGATACGAGAACCGCAATCAAGCGAGTGCTGGATCGAGCCGGAATCCCCTATGGGCGCAACGTCCAGAACGGGGTCACGCTCCACGACCTGCGGCGGACGCTTGGAAGCTGGCAGGCGATCAGCGGTTCCTCGCTGCAAATCATCGGCGGGAGCCTTGGGCATAAAAGCCCTGCGGCAACGGCAATCTACTCGCGGCTCAATACGCAGGCCATCCGCGATTCCGTCGAAAAAGCGGATGCCCGGATGCTCTCGCTGGCAGGGTTGAAAGAGGGCGAGTCGCTGGTGCAGTTTCTTAACAGGATGCTCAAAAACTATTTTTTCAGATGCCAGAGTCCACAAAACGGGTCAAAATCAGTCCGAAAAGCAGCTTTACAGGGTAGTTTTCGGTCATTTTTGGCCTTGTAGACATGGGTTTCTCCAGTGCTTCAGACTTTTTGAGCATCCTGTTAGGGGTTCTTAGTCGATCTTAAGGTCGAGCTTGAGCCAGAAGTTACGGCCCGGCTCGTTGATCCGGGTTATTTGGGCCGGGAGATAATCGACCGTGTTACGTTTGCTGATGGCTTCGGCGTAGGCCTTGTTGAACAGGTTGTCGATGCCGGCTATCAGGCGCATGTCCTTGCGCAGGCGGTAACCGCCATTGATCGAAAATACGCTGAACCCTCCCGTTGGCCCGATATCCTGACCCACAATATTGCCTTTGTCCTTGTCGACGCGGTTTTGCGCCGAGACCAACCGCAACAGGGCGCTGGCCGACCAGGTGCCGTCGTCGTAATCGAGGCTGAAATGGGTGTCGAGCGGCGGCATTTGCGCAAGCGGCGTATGGTCGGTGCGGTTTTTGCCGCGCACATAGGCCAGGCTGGCGTTGCCTTTCCAATTGCGCCCCATCGCGTAAGAAAGGCCAATCTCGCCACCGTAAGCCGTCGCGCCGACATTGCGTGTCAGCGTGGCAGGTTTGAGCGCCCGTGTAGCGTCGATCAGGATGTAATCGCGTACCCGGCTGTAAAACACCGATGAGGACAGTTGCAGGGCCTGGGTGATCTGGTAGATCGCGCCGACATCCAACTGCGTGTTTTTTTCCGGCTTGGTATTAAAAGCGCTGTCGCTGGTTTCGCTTTGTTTGTTTTGCCCAATGGTTTCCCAAAAATCGGGGAAGCGTTCGCTATGGCCCAGGCCGACGAAAAATGTCGAATTGGGGTTGGCGCCGCCGAAATCCCGTTCATAGCGGATGAAGCCGCCAGGCAGCGTATCGGATCGGGATTCCCCTGCTGTGGAGGTGGTTCCGCGTTTGTCTTTTGCCCGCCAGAAATCGGCGCGAAGGCCGCCAACCAGCCGGTTCTTTGTCGAAAGCGAGTGCGTCAGTTCGGAGAAAATGCCGTAATCGTCGAAGGCCGCATCCGCTACGCGATCCCTGCTCTGGTAAGGGCTCATATCCTGGCTCCCGGGTCCGCTCCCACGGAACTTGTGCCGGTTGCTTTGCTGGTCGACCCCCAGCTTGAGCAGCGTCATTTCGCCCAGATTGAAGTCGCCCGCCAAGCGCAAGCCGGTGGTTTGTCGGTCGGGGTTGCTGACATTTTTTATGCCCATGTTGTTACGCAGGCTGTAGTTGTCCATGACGTGGTCGACGTAGCTGTAGTAGATCTGCGCATCGACCTTCTCGATGAGCGAAGAGATTTTTCTCTTCTCGAATTTCAGGCTGACGTTCTCACGTGCGAATTTCGCGCCATCCATCATACGGTCGGCGTAAGCCGCTTCGCCGTCGCTGGCGGCCAGCGACAGTTGCACGCGCGTGTTTTCGTCCGGCGTGAGGCCGAATGCCAGGCTGCTGTTCCAGCGCATGTAACGCGAATGGACGCGCTTGCCGTTGCCGTCCTTGTAATCGTCCATGCTTGAACGCGTGGCGGTCGCGCGCACGTAAAGGTTCGGGTTGCCTGCCTCCGCATCGAGTACCTGGTCGTTGCGGTTGAAGCTCCCAAACATCAAACCGCCGAAGACCCGAAATCCGGGCGCTTCGTATGGCTTGAAGTTACGCTCGAACAGTACCGTGCCAGCCGAGGCGCCCGCTCCCCAGACCACGCTTTGCGGCCCTTTGAGGACGGTGATGCTGTCGTAGGACGAGGGGAAAATGTAAGCCGTTGGCGGATCCATCCGACCGCCGCAGCCGCCGTGAATCAATTCGCCGTCGGCCAGGATGTTCAGGCGCGAACCGGCCATGCCGCGAAACACCGGGTCGCCGTCACTGCCGGCTTTGCGGATGACGGAAAAACCGGGGATCGTTTTCAGGTAATCCGCACCATCATGTGCCGGAACCGGCTGGCGCGGGGCTTTCGCATCTGTGGTTACCGTCAGCGGGTCGGACATCGGCGCCGCAGTAATGACAACCGTGTCG
Source organism: Betaproteobacteria bacterium (assembly GCA_009779355.1). Lineage (GTDB taxonomy): Bacteria > Pseudomonadota > Gammaproteobacteria > Burkholderiales > Rhodocyclaceae > WRNU01. Next base: position 3,896 of record WREK01000136.1, read on the forward strand.
AGCGCCTGTTCTTCCGCAGCCATGGCGGGCAAAGCAGTGGTAATACCGAGCAGGAAAAGTAGCGGAAAAGTGCCCAGTAATGGGCGGTGTGGCTCATCCTGAGCCTGTATCAAGCAATTCATTGGGTTCTCCAAACGAAGTGCTTCGCATGCTGATTGGAAGCATGCAAAGCAACGCAACGCAACGCCGGGCGGTAAGCCCTGGCGTTATGGATTGGTCAGTCAGCGTTCAGAGAAAAAGCGGCGGCGCGCGTGCCTGGTTTGGCTGCCAGGCGGGTTGGGTGTGCGGTTCGGAAACGGCAGTGGGGGGGAAATAGCGGCCGTATGCTGCGATGAACGGCAGTATGGCTGCTTCGCCAGGGGGCAGCCCGAACGAACAGGCGCTTGTCAAACAAAACGGGCAGTGCTCGAAATGGTTGCCGTCATGCTGTTCGGATTGAGGCGGCGATTGCGTGTTTTCAAACAGCGCGGCGGGAAGCAGTTGCATCCCCCTGGCCGTACATACTTCGACCCAACTGGGCAAGAGTGTCGTTTGCCCAAACCCGATGCGCGAAATTAATGGTGCGAACGATGGCGCCAGGGTGGCGAAAACCGCCAGCCACAGAAACAGTTTCTTCAGGTTGTTGTTGATCGGCCGCATGGGGCGATATTGTATGTTAGGCGAAGTGCGCCGACAGCTTCAGGCAAGGCTCATGCCTTGTCCCAATAGCGGCGCTACTTACGGAAGCGTTAAGCCCCAACCTTTTCCTCAGCGTTTTCTTCAGGGTTTTCCTCAACCGTTCCCTCAGCGTTTTCCTCGGCCTTTGCCTCAGCGCTTTCCTCAGCCTTTTCCTTTTCGTCAGGGAAAACCACTCCTTCGAACGATGCCTCAGCCTTTTCCGCCGCCTCTTTTAGTTCCTTTACATATTTAGGCTTGCCTGCGAACAGTATGGTCGTGGTTGTGGTGTTGTCGCCGAGTTGCCGGAATACGGCTTTGATGGTGGCGGCGGTCACGGCGTCACTTTTGCCTACGACGGCGACTGCATCCCCTTTTTCTTTCAGCAGGATGTCGAGCAACAAATCGGCTGGGGCGGAGCCGCTGTCCAATTTCAGAACGCCGATGGTCACGCTGTTGGAAAGTATGTTATCTGCGGCCGGTACGGTCACTATGAGGGAGAAGGCTTTTCCAGCATCGAGCAAAGCCTGGAGCCGTTCCGATTCTTCCGGGATTATCTGCTGGTCAGTTACCATATGGTTCCCGGAGCGCGGCGGAGGGTTCATGCAAGCCGTCGATAAGGCCACAACCGCAGCGGAAAGCAGAAAAATTGTTTTTTTCGTTTTCATGTTGTATCGTCTCCAGGACGGAAAAGATAATTAATTTGTCATCATATCCTCATGGGAGCCGTGAAATCGCAAACCCCAACGAGACCTAAGCAGTTGAACGAAAAGGGAGACGCTGTTAGTATAAACAACTTGCCGCTAGATTTTGTGCAAAAAAAGTGCCCAAACGAGGGGCGCTTGGATGCGCCCTAGCCGGATACGGTTTTGCCTGATACCTCCAAGAGGTGATCAGAGAAGCTATCGTCTGGCATCAAAGGGGCCGTGCATGGTCGGCGGCTGAACAAAACGGTGCGCGGAGGCAATAGCGAAGAAACTATTGATTTCCGTCGTGTTCATGTCAACTGTTCCAGTTGCCGCCATGTGGCGGCTTTGGTTTTTTCTTTTACTTTCATGTCATCCACCAACCTTGCAATCCAAGTCGGCGAAGAAAGCTTTGCCGCTCTGTTTGAAGAAAGCCTTGCTCTCCAGGAAATGCGTACCGGCGAAGTCATTACCGCCGAAGTCGTGCGCATCGACCAGAATTTCGTGGTCGTCAATGCCGGGCTGAAATCCGAAAGTTATGTGCCGGTCGAAGAATTCCGCAATGATCGCGGTGAAATCGAAGTCCAGATCGGCGATTTTGTGCATGTGGCCATTGATGCCCTCGAAGACGGCTACGGTGAAACCCGCCTGTCGCGCGACAAGGCCAAGCGTATTTCGGCCTGGAACGATCTCGAAAAGGCGCTCAACGATGGCTTACTGGTCAGGGGGGTCGTCACCAGCCGCGTCAAGGGCGGCCTGACAGTGATGACCAACAGTATTCGTGCTTTCCTGCCGGGTTCGCTGGTCGACATGCGCCCGGTCAAGGACACCTCGCCGTACGAAGGCAAGGAATTTGAATTCAAAGTCATCAAGCTTGACCGCAAGCGCAATAACGTCGTGGTTTCGCGCCGTGCAGTGCTTGAAGAGTCGATGGGCGAGGAGCGTGATAAGCTGCTTTCCACGCTCAAGGAAGGGACGATCATCAGGGGGGTGGTCAAGAACATTACCGATTACGGCGCGTTCGTCGACCTCGGTGGTATCGACGGCCTACTGCATATCACCGACTTGGCTTGGCGGCGTGTGCGCCATCCCTCGGAAGTGCTCAACATCGGGGACGAGATCGAAGCCAGGGTGTTGAAGTTCGACCAGGACAAGAACCGTGTTTCGCTCGGCCTCAAGCAGTTGGGCGAAGACCCGTGGGTCGGCATCGCCCGCCGTTATCCGCAGGGCACGCGCATGTTCGGCAAGGTGACGAACATCACCGATTAC
>WREK01000137.1 GCA_009779355.1 Betaproteobacteria bacterium
CGATGCTGGGGTTCGCCCCGCGCCACCGCTGCACGATGTCGGGCAGTTCCTCCTCGGTCAGCCCCATCTTGAGCGCTCCCATCGCAGTCAGCGCGCCGGTGGAGCCGCCGTAGCCCAGGGCCAACTCGGCGATCTTGCCTTTTTGCCGCAGCTCGTATTCCGGCTCCCCTTTTTTGATCTTCTCGATGGGCACGCCGAACATCGCCGAGGCGCTGGCCTCGTAAATCTTGCCGTGGGTGGCGAACACGTCCAGCCGCCACTGCTCCCTGGCCAGCCAAGCGATCACGCGGGCCTCGATCGACGAAAAGTCAGCCACTACGAACGTGTGCCCCTCGGCGGGGATAAACGCCGTGCGGATGAGCTGCGACAGCGTATCAGGCACGTTGCCGTAGCACATGCGCAGGTTGTCCAGCTTACCGGCACGCACCTGCTCCCGCGCGTGGCCCAGGGTGGATAGGTAGTTGCGCGGGAGGTTTTGCACCTGCACCAACCGGCCGGCCCAGCGCCCGGTGCGGTTGGCGCCGTAGAATTGGAGCAGCCCGCGCACGCGCCCGTCGTCACACAACGCCGATTGCATCGCGGCATACTTGGTTACGCTGGTCTTGCCCAGCTCCTGCCGGATTTCGAGCATGCGCTGGACGTTGTGCTCGTACCCGCGGGCCAGCATACCGGATACCGTGCCCTTTGACAGGTCATCGATCTCCTCGCCGGTCTCCTCTTCAAGCCATGCCTTGAGCTGCGACACGCTCTTGGGGTTGTCGATGCCGGACAGCGCCACGGCTTCTTGCATCAGCGCCGCCGTGGTGGTCGCGCCGCAGTACAGCGCGCCCGCCACCAACTCCTTGTCTACGCGCACACCGTAGGCGTTCATGCGCATGTCGAGCTGCCACAACCGCTGTTCACGCTCCGGCACCGGCCAAGGGGCCAGGTGGCGCGATACCTCGCGTTCGGTCACTACATCCTGGCTGCAGTATCCCCGGAATAGATTCCATTTTTCCGGCTCATGGTGTGGCAGTGTGCGGGTGCGGCCCCCGTTGGCCTTGGTCGGTTTTTGCGGCACGCAAAAGGTGCGGATCAGGCTAGAGCCCTGCCACATCTTTTTCTTGTCTTGGGGAAGCCCCAGCGCCTCGCCCACGGCGGCCAACCCAGCAGGGTAGCCGCAGTACAGGGCATGCACCATGGTGCAATGCCACTGTTCTATGGGTAGTGCCCGCTTGAAGTGCTGCGACAGGCAATACCACTCGAATGCCGCGTTGTGTGCGCTTTTGGTTGCGGAGGGATCCATGAAGGCGTCGCCGAATTCCCGGCAAAGCAGTTCACCCTGCCCCACCTCAACGAGGTGCACCGGGCCGTTATCCAGCGCCCAGGCCAGGAGCAGCACCTGAAAATCGGGGGCCTGCGCATACCGGTACAGGCCCCCTTTTCTGATGCCCACGCTGGAGTAGGTTTCGATGTCAATGTGTAAGGTGTTCACGGTGCCCTCCTCCAGTGTCATGTGCGATTAGATGCCGTGCACGCCGCCGGCCGGCAGGCCGGTGATGGGGTCATAGGGCTGTGTTTGGGCAGGCTGCGGATAGCCTTGCGGCGCCGCGGGCGGTTGATATGCGGGCGGGTATCCGGGCTGCGTTGGCGCGGGCGGTTGATATGCCGGCGGTTGGTACCCAGGCGCAGCCAGCGGCGGCTGATTGACTATCGGGGGCCGGGCCTGCGGAGCAGCAGCGCCGTAATTGGCTGCCGGTGCCGCCTGCCCAAAATCGTCCTGTGCGGACGCCCGGTTGCCGCCCAGGGGCTCGCCGTCGGCCAGCTTTTGCACATTGTCCAGCGCACAACCGATGCCCCGCTTCCCCTGTTGGAAGTAGGGGAAGAACGTCACGCCGGCCCGGATGTACATGCCGCTGTAGACTTCGGTCGGTTGCAGGATCGGTTGCAAGTTGGTGTCCACGATGCTCGGTTGCTGTTTGCCGCTCGCCGTAAATACCCAGTGCCCCTTGCACTCATCGCTGAAAGGCGCGCCGTCGCTGGGACGCACACCGTCGCCATCATAAATAGGTGTCGGAAGCATTGGAGGCCGTTGGCCGTTCCACAGTCTCGCCATGCCGTTTTGCGCGGCGGCCTCGATTGCGTAGTCGATCATTTGCTTGGTCGCCACGTCGCTCTTGGGCAACAGGAGGGTTACCGAGTACCGCGGCTCACCGCTGTTCGCGTTGCGCTTGGGCTGGATCAGGTGACAGAAGGACGCGCGGCAGGTTCCGGTTACGATGTGGGCGGGATTGTTGTTCGACATGATGTGATCCTCCTCGTTTTGATTTAGGCGGGTTTTCCAAAGTCTTCTTGCGCGGTTGGTCGGTCGGTGATTGCTTGCCGTTTGTCGGTTGCGGACGCGAGTGTCGGTTTTCCAGGTGGCGTGTACACGTGTTCCCCCAGTACGGTTGCGAATTGCGATTTTCCCATCATCTTTTCAACGGCTGCCAGTGTCAGCGGTTTACGCTCATACAACATCGCTTCATCAATTCCGGATTCGATTGCAGCAATAAATGCAGCTTCTAGGCTATCCCATTGCCGGAGGGCTCTGCCCGATACAGCCTTCCAGCCTGGGATTTCCTCTCCGGCAAGGCACGCGCTGAGCGCATATTCCTCTAGATCGTTGAGCCAGGCAACAAGGTTGCGGCCTTGGGTAAGAGCGCTTCCTACTTCTGCGGGTGTGAGCGCGGGCGGCAGCTTGTCACCGTAGCCGACCAATGCGAGGTGTTCATCGGCGCGAGCCCGGCAGGTAGCGCGAGCTTTGCAAAACCGGCACCAGTCGCCGGCGGCAAAGTCCCCGCCGCCATCGAACGCTGTTTGAGCAATGGGTTTGATGCTTTCGCCCCAGGCGCGCAGAGTATCGGCTGATTTGCTGTACGACCAGGTGTTGTCGATATTCGGTTGGCAAATTGTCATTATCACGTGTTGGATGTCGTACAGCATCTCGTAGTGTTTCAAGGCCCCCAGCGCGTACAGCAGCATTTGCGGATTATCCTCGGCGCCCACCGGCACGCCCCTACCGTTTTTGTAGTCGATCACATGCAGGGCGTTTCCACCGACGATCACGCAGTCCGCCGTTCCGAACCCTTCGGGCACCCAGGGCGTTAGGTCAAGCCTCAACTCGATTGCTATGTGTGGGGTATTGGCGTAGCTCAGGTACGTGCGCTCCACCAGGTCGTAATACTCGGCAAGCGCCCTGTCAATGTCCGGGCTGTAGTGCTCGGAGGCTTGCAGCTTCTTGAGTTCAGCGGCGTACGCCTTCGGCCCGATGGTGGCAGTAAACCGCTTGCGCAGGTACAGCTCCGCGATGGCGTGCGCCAGAGTTCCCGTGGCGGCGTAGGAGCTGGCGGTGTCCGGCATATTCTCGGTCAACCGCGCACTGGGCGGGCAATTGATCCATCGTTCGGCGGCGGAAGCGGATAGGATGGCGTGGGCTCGTTGACTCATAGCTGCGCCCCCAGTCCGCGCAAGGCCACCGCGAATTCGCCGTACCGCTCCGGCGGTACCTGCGCCAGGGTGGGCACCCCGAACTGCGCGATCAGACCCACCACGGCCTCCCTCTGGCCCGCATCGGCTAGGCTGGAGCCGGCACGCATGAGGTCGTCCAGGGTGTACGTCGGCGCACTTGTGGGGAACGCAGGAGCAGCCGTCGAAGGCACCACAGGCGGTTGCGGGTATGGGGCTTGCGGTACGTACTGCACGGGCGGCACCGCGGGGGTATGCTGTTGTGCAATAGGATAGGGCGCAGGCTCATCGATCACGGGTTCTGCGTTCGGAGGCTCCGCCGTCGCCACTGCCAGTCCAAGCATTGCAATCAGCTGTTCTAGCAGCGCGGGTGCGGCCCCGGGCACCTCGAGGGTGATTTTGATGACGTCTGACGCGGCTCTGGGCATGTTATTTGCTCCTTTCTACGTTGCGGGATCACAGCCCATTGCACGCAAACGGCGATTCGTGCAGTCTGGGCACAGGCATTTATTGGAGTGGTTCAACGGGCTCGGAGCGGGCTCAGCCCGAGGTAAAAAGCTTTGTTGCCCGGCGCAGTTGCGGGTACAGTCGCAGGATTCGCCCGGGTCAAGGTTTGCCCCGCAGTATTTGCAAGTGCGGTAATAGGTTTTCAAAGTTGCACCTCCTTACCGCATCAAGAGCAGCGCGCAAACCAACCCCAACAGGGCAAGGTTGGTGATGATGGAGCCGACAATTTGCCAGTTTTGCCGCCGCCGAATCTTCACCACTTGATCCACCAAGCTAAAGGCCTTACGCATTTGCATCCTCCTCTTCCCGTCCTTTCCAGAAAAGCGATTGGCGGGATTCGAACCCGCATCATCCGTCCGTAAAAACGCACAGGGCTCTACCGTTGAGCTACAACCGCATCTGCTTAAGCTTCGAACCCACAATGATTGGGTTTGCCCATTCGCGCTGGAATCTCTCCCATTGACCATCCACCGCTCCGTCATCTCCCCTGTACAGCATCGCGAAAGGCATAAATCCGGCTTCTGCAGCAGCGGTCAGCCGCGTTTCAGCAACCTCAAAGGTGTCGTTCTCGCGCCCGATCAGCACGTAACACATGGCCCTATGCGATGCCCTTGTTATCCCAGCCTGCCGGAGCATCTTCCCAGCCTCAACCAGCGCATCGTACTTGTGCGGCATGTCGTAAGCAAAGTAAATGCGCTCCGCCCTACTCTCTCGGAGCAAATCGGCATGCCATGGTTTAAGCAAAGAGGCCTGGAGGCCGCCCGTAAACAGTGGCGCTCGTGGCTGGCGGGCCAGCATTGCAAATCGTCTGCGATGGAAAGCTCCGTTAGCGGGCCATCTAGCTGCGGAACGCGGCAAAACTCGCATTTGTTTGGACACCCTCTGGATGTGATCACATACCCTTGCTTAAGGTACATGCCGGGTACAAAATCTCCGCCCTTGCTCCCGTACCCTGGGCCGCCAATCTCTACGGATACGCCTGGCCGCATCCATTTTTCCGCAAGCCGTTCCGCTTTGTAGGTGTCAAAAGAAAACGCAACTGACACGTGCACAACGTCCACCTCTGGGTATGATCGTGGCGGCGGCCCGAAAAACGCAAGTAGGTCGTCCGGTGATGCAGTTGTTTTTCTTGGGAAAACTCTGGCTATCCGCATTGCCGATCCTCCTTTCATACAGGTGGAGAGCGCGTGGCTGGCGTTAGAGCCGCGCTCCCCCTGTCACCCGCCCAGCCGGTGGTATCGAACCACCACAGCGGGTTATGAGCCCGCCACGCGACCTGCGGCTGGGTTACAACACGTAAAACTGCGGCAGCTTCCCGCCCTTGCGTTTCGCAAGCCGTGCCTTGAAATCTGCTTGCGCAGGGGCATCCATGTATGCCGCGATGGAATGCATGTCCACCTTCTTGCCCCCGCATGCGGTTTTCAAGCGGCCATCCCTGGTCATTGCCGATATGGTGCCGGGGCTCACGCCCAGGATTTTTGCGGCAACCCCTGGCCGGCAGCATTCGCCGTACACACCAGTCAGGTACTCTAGGCGCGTGGGCATCGGGTAGGCGGACTTTCCCATTTTGCGGGCCTCCTTTTGCTGGTCGGCTTGCGGCAGATAGTGGACGGCTTGCGCGGGTTGTGGTACAATTCTTCACACTTCACATAAATAAGGAGGGCCTTCATAGATGATCAAGATTTCTCGGAAAGTTTTTCCGCGCACGCGTGAAAAAGTAAGATTATGGCGGTGGAGAAATTCGACTTCGTTTGACGAGGCAAAGGTTTTACGATACCTCATCAATTACTACAACATGGAGGAGTTTATAGGGGTTCACTACTACATTAGAGTTCCGGAGAAATCTGACCGCGACGGCCATCCGCCCGTTTTTTACGACGAGGATGGGCTAATGAAACTCAAAACAATCGGCAGCATGCATATCATAATGCACAAGCTTGTTTCCGACGGCTACTTGATAGAGTACGATGACGATAACGTGACCTATGGCGGGGACAGGGCAGCAATGTACGAGTTGACCGATAAGGGCAAGTATTTTTTTGCAAACCGTAGGAAAGAACGACTAAGTGTTTTGCTTAAAAGCGTTTTGGTTCCGATCATTGTTACGATTATTGTTAACCTTTTGCGCGGCTCATAATTAGCGTCACAAGAACTGCCAGCAGTATGGGAAGGACCCATTCAAGCAAGGGGTCCTTCTTGTGGCCCATTCCAATCACCTCCGTTCCTTTTGTTATTTCCGCTCGAAGTTTACGCGAAGCCGTCTTCTAATATCCCTTATGCGCTCTTCTTTTCCGCCTCTTCTATCCCCAGGGAAAGAAGATAGCGGATCATTTGGCATCACAATCACCGAATGATGGCGTTGCCTACCTTCTCAAGGGTTCACATGCCTACGGCTGGAAATGCTCTCTTTGCAATGAGAAACAGTGGAAAAACGTTTCTACCTGC
>WREK01000138.1 GCA_009779355.1 Betaproteobacteria bacterium
AACGGCGCAACGTCGTAATCGACACGCCCAGGACTTTCGCAGCTTCGCCTATGCCAACTAATCTATCCATTTTGAATATGTTAGCATAGATTCAGCTAGATTTTGTGCAAACTGTTAAAACCCTGGCCGCCCAACGGGATGGTCAAAGCCGGAACCTGACGTAAGAACCTGGAGCGTCTTCCAACACCTTCAGCGCCCCGTTGTCCGAGTCGCGCGCGTCGACTTTGACGTCATTGTGCCCCGTGACCCATTCCTGCCAATTAACCCACCATGACCCTTCATGTTGTACTGCCCCGGAGAACCATTCGCTCGCGGTGGGGGCAAGTTTGTCGGCATGGTTGATCCAGTAGCCGTACTTGTTGGCGGCAGGCGGATTGACCACGCCGGCGATGTGGCCGGAACCGCCCAGTACGAAACGCACCGGCGCGGTGGTAAAGAGAGCCGCGCCCGTGTAGGTGCTCTTCCACGGGGCGATATGGTCTTCGATGGTGGAAATGAAGAAGGACGGTATATTGATCTTGCCAAGATCAATCGGCACATCGTCAATCTCAATGCCGCCCGGCTCAATGAGCTTGTTTTCCATGTACATCTTGCGAAGGTAGAAACTGTGCATCTTCGCAGGCAGGCGGGTGGAATCGGAATTCCAGTACAACAGGTCGAACGGGAACGGGTTCCTGCCCATCAGGTAGTTGTTGACGACGAACGACCAGATGAGATCATTGGCACGCAGCAGGTTGAAAGTTCCCGCCATTTCGGAACCTTCGAGGAAGCCGCGTTTGAACATTTTCTTTTCCAGGCTGCTGATTTGGCCCTCGTCAATGAACACGCCCAATTCGCCCGGTTCGGAAAAATCGGTAAGCGTGGTCATGAAGGTTGCCGAAGCGATGCGTTTTTGTTTTTTATGCGCGAGGTACGCAGCCGTGATGGCAAGCAACGTACCGCCAAGGCAATAGCCAATGGCGTTGACGTCTTTTTCTCCGGTCTGCTTCTCGATGGCGTCGATTGCGGCAAAAATGCCTTCTTTCATGTAGGAGTCGAATGATTTCTCCGCCAGCCGTTCATCCGGGTTGACCCAGGAAATGACAAATACGGTCTGGCCCTGATCGACGAGCCATTTAATGAATGAATTCTTCTCGCGCAGGTCGAGGATGTAGAACTTGTTGATCCAGGGGGGCACGATAAGCACCGGGCGCTTGAATACTTTGTCCGTGCTGGGCTGATACTGGAGCAACTGCATCATGTCGGTCTGAAAAACGACTTTGCCTGGCGTGGTGGCAACGTTCTTGCCCAACTCAAAGGCCGAAATGTCTGTCATGCGAACCCGCAGGTTGCCATTGCCTTCTTCGATGTCGCGCAGGAGGTTGTTCAGCCCCTTGATGAGGTTCTGCCCGTTGCAGTGCACGGTTTCCCGAAAGACTTCCGGGTTGGTGAGGGCAAAATTGGAAGGGGAAAGCGCGTCGATGTATTGGCGGGTATAGAAACCGACTTTCCTGGCTGTCTGCTCATCCAGCCCTTCGATGCTGTTTACGGTTTCGTGGACGTGGCGCGCGGTAATGAGGTAGGACTGCTTGATGAAGTCGAACATGAAATGTTCTTGCCATTGTTCATCACGGAAGCGTTTGTCGCTGTGCGAGGGAGTGGCTACCGGCGCAGCCTGCATGCCCGCGAAGCGCAGCATGGATTGTTGCCACAGGGTTAAGTAGTCCCACACCAAGCTCATCTGCGCCTGCGCAAGCTTGTAGGGGTTGGATAGCAGGCGGGACATCATGTCCATGAATGCCTGGGCAATGCCCAGTTCGTCTGACGGGGTTTGAATGCCCTTACGGAGTTGGCGCTGGATATGTTCGCCAATCAGGTGCGAAGCCCGTCTGGCAACTTCAGCGTAAGTACTGGCCATTTCTTCATGGTTGGGACATTCATTATCTTTTTGTTGTTTTAAAGCAACGCTCATAGTGAATCGACTCCTAATGGGGTGTTTTTGTAGTAAGTGGGATGATAAAGGTACTTGCCCTTTTTGTTATGGATCCAGGCGGGAAAAAGCTTCGATGACTTCTTGCGGAGCTTGAACAAGTTCAATCAAGGCTCCTTCTGCGCCAATGGGAAATTCATCGCTGCCCTTCGGGTGCAAAAAGGTGATGTCGTAGCCCGCCGCGCCTTTGCGGATACCGCCGGGAGCGAAACGCACGCCCTGTGCGGTAAGCCATTCGACCGCACGCGGCAGATCGTCGACCCACAGGCCGACATGATTCAGCGGCGTGGTATGGACGGCGGGTTTTTTCTCCGGGTCAACCGGCTGCATCAGGTCAACTTCAACCTTGAACGGGCCGCTACCCATCGCGCAGATGTCTTCGTCCACATTTTCGCGTTCAGACACGAAATTTCCCGTCACATCGAGTCCGAGCATATCGACCCACAGAGTACGCAGTTTTTGCTTGCTCATGCCTCCGATAGCGATTTGCTGGATACCAAGGATCTTGAACGGGCGATGAGACATGTCAGGCACTCCTGAAAGAAAGTGAAAATAAACATACTATTCTAGCGGTTGTGCTATCACTATGTCGGTAATGGTTTACGGTTACATGACCACATTTCTGGGCAACGGGCCGGAAAATTGGCGCGGTGAGGGCGTGAACAAACAAAAAAACGCTCACAGTTCCTGGCGTTTCCCAGGAACCGGAGCGTCCTTCGAGACACCCTGCCATAAATGGCAGGGATAGCGACCGGCTTGCGCCCGAACCAGAAATTTTATTTGTCGTTAGCCGCAGCCTTGCGCTTTCCGCGGGACTTCGTCTCGCTGTCCGCAACCGTCGCATCGGCAGCAGGCGTTTCTTTATTTTCTGCTTGCGCATTGCCGGCCATCATGTTCCACGGCCACAGGAACGGGTTGTTCCCGACGGCTTCTTCACCCTTCGGGCCATCGTCCTGTGCTGGCTGCATGGGCTTACTCATCGCATGCACCGCAGCAATGGCGGCACGCTGCATGTCGAGTCCCTGAATGGCCATTTGCAGCATGCTGAGATTCATCTTCAGCCAGCCTTCAACTGCCTTCATGTCGCCGATGCGTTTTTCGAGTTCATCGACATCGAGCGTCGGCGTCACCATACCCGGCAGCGCAAATCCCATCCGGCTCCACATGTTGCGCACAAACTCCAGCGGATCATGAGCCATGTTGTCTGTTGTCATCATCTCCCTCCTCCCATGGGTTACACACCCTGTTATCTTAACTGAAGCAGATAATCTTGGCACACATACATTATATTAATTCATGTTCTCACGCGTGACGCAGGCGCATCGGCGTCTCGGCAGGCGGCAGGCGTTCGATGCGGCAATCCGTGCCCACCTCCTCGTCACTGCTGTCGATTTCCAGGATATCCAGCACCTCGCGCCCAAGGCTGCGGCAACCTCGGATGAGCGGGCTAGGCAAACTCTCCGGCATCTGTTTATGCAACAACAGTTTAGATGAGGACAACGCAATCACCGGTTTGAGGAGGCGGTCACGAAAAGCGCCCATCATTTGTAAAACGTTGCGGTCGGCAGCCTCACGCTGCCAGAGGTTGCTCGGCCATTGCGAGGGTACGCCATACGCGCGCGGGAAAAGGTCGAGGTCGCGAACGACTGCGCGGATGTCTTCGTGCGAATCCCGGAACGGCAGCAGCACAATATCGGCCAGTTCGTAGAGTTTGTGATCCATGTCGGTACGGTTTCCCGCACCATCGACGACACCGATCCATTCATCGAGCGAACGCAGTTTGTCGATGACCTTAGCCAGAGCCTCCCCGTTACGGGCGTCGGCAGTAATATAACGGCGGCCATTGGGAGACAGCGGCTCGCGGGAAACGTCGGTCAACACGCAGGCGGCACGGTATCCAAGCAAGCCAAATCCCTGGCACAGCATATGGGAAAGCGTGGTCTTGCCTGTGCCGCCTTTGTTGCCGATCACACAGATGATCCTTGCCATAATTCGATCCTGGAAACACGCGGGAGAAGCCGCAGTTCGCCCATTGTGTCTCCAGGCACTGGCATGCCAGCCGCGAAAAAAGCCCCGTTCGCAGTGCTAATTCAGCGTTTCGGGCAGGAAATCAGCAACCGCCAGGGGACTCAAGCCGCATCCGCGCCGACCTGGCATGCGCCTGCAAGCCTTCGCCATCGGCCAGAACAGCGGCGGCAAGAGCGAGTTTTTGCGCGCCATCTCGTGAAATCTGCACGATGCTGGATCGTTTCTGAAAATCATAGACGCCCAGCGGCGATGAAAACCGCGCGCTACGCATCGTCGGCAAGACGTGATTCGGGCCTGCGCAGTAGTCGCCCAACGCTTCAACGGCCCAATGCCCCACAAAGATGGCTCCGGCATGATGGATTTTATTGACCCAGTCTTCCGCCCGGTCGAGCGCGAGTTCGAGATGCTCAGGGGCGATGCGGTTGGCAATCTCGCAGGCTTGCTCCAGGCTCTCGACGTAAATCAGCGCCCCCCGACCCGTGAGCGACCGTCCGATGGTTTCGGCGCGCGGCATCTCTGGCAACAGGCGGTCGATAGCCGCATGCACAGCATCAATGAAAGCAGCATCCGTGCAAAGCAGGATGGATTGCGCCAGATCGTCGTGTTCAGCTTGGGCGAACAAATCCATTGCCACCCAATCGGCCTGGCCACTGCCATCGGAAATAATCAGCACTTCGGACGGCCCGGCGACCATGTCGATACCCACCGTTCCGAACACCCGTCGCTTGGCTTCCGCCACGAAAGCATTACCGGGGCCGACGATCTTGTCGACACGGGGAATGGTCTGCGTACCATAGGCAAGCGCCGCAATGGCCTGCGCGCCGCCCACGGTAAAGACGCGATCCACGCCTGTGATTGCCGCCGCTGCCAGCATGAGTTGATTTTTTTCTCCCATCGGGGCCGGCGCGGTCATGATGAGTTCGCCAACGCCTGCAACCTTGGCAGGGACAGCGTTCATCACCACCGAACTCGGATAAGCCGCCCGCCCGCCCGGCACGTAAAGCCCCACACGGTCAATCGGGGTCACTTTCTGCCCCAATACCGTGCCATCGACTTCGGTATACGTCCAGGATTCGCCCATCTGGCGTTCATGGTAGAAGTGCACCCGTTCGACGGCCAGCTCCAGCGCCTCGCGCTGCTCTTTGCTCAATCCGTCGAGCGCCGCCCTCAGTTCGCTTTGGGGGACTTCCAGGTTCGCCGCCGACAACGCATCGAGTCCGTCGAAACGGCGCGTGTATTCAAGCACCGCTGCGTCCCCCCTTTCACGCACCGCGTGCAGGATTTCGGTCACGACCCGGTCGATACGTTTATCGGCAGAAGGCTCGAAAGCAAGCAACACATCAAGCGTGGCGAAAAAATCAGGGGCGCGGGCATCGAGTCGGCGGATGGGGTTCATGTTTGGACTCCGGTAACAGCATTCTGAAAGGCTTCGAGCAAAGGTTGGATGAGATTGCGCTTGAGTTTGAGCGCGGCCTGATTGATAACCAGCCTTGAACTGATCGGCATGATTTCTTCGACCTCTTCGAGATTGTTGGCGCGCAACGTGCCGCCCGTAGACACCAGGTCGACGATGGCATCGGCCAGCCCCACGAGCGGCGCAAGCTCCATTGAGCCATAGAGCTTGATGAGGTCGACGTGCATCCCCTTACCAACGAAATACGTCTTGGCCGTATTGATGTACTTGGTTGCCACGCGGATGCGGCCTCCGGGCCGCACCGCCGCCGCATAATCGAACCCCTTCCGGGTTGCCACGCATAAACGGCAACGCGCGATATTGAGGTCAAGCGGCTGGTACAGCCCCGCACCACCATGCTCCAGCAGGACATCTTTACCGGCAATGCCGAGATCGGCAGCACCGTATTGCACGTAAGTAGGCGTATCGGTTGCACGTACGATCACCAGCCGCACATCGGGGCGGTTGGTGGCGATGATGAGTTTGCGCGAACGATCGGGGTCATCGGCAGGAACAATGCCTGCCACAGCAAGCAACGGCAGAGTTTCCTCGAAAATACGCCCTTTGGAAAGGGCCAGGGTAATGCTGGTCACGGCACGAACCTAGAGGAAGCGGGGCAGTATTGTAACCTGCACCGGGATGCACGCGATGCACTTGGCTAATTCGCGCACCCCAACTGACGCTATGGGCGGCGCCTCCGCCCATCAGCCCTAACTTGCCGCCTGCGCGCGACCACACCTACGATACCCAATCCGGCCAGCAGCATCGCCCAGGTTTCGGGTTCGGGGACGAATACAGGATCGGACACAATATGCATAACCTCGAAAACAATGTGGGCTTCTTTAGCAGGATGTTCAAAAACCCCCTCAAAAACCCCCATTCAGAAAATGCTTATGGTATAATTTAGGCTAATGCCCAAGCAGGAGAAAGAAGATGAGAAGTCCCGACACAACGCAGGACACGCTATTCAGCT
>WREK01000139.1 GCA_009779355.1 Betaproteobacteria bacterium
CCAAGCCCTATCCGCAACTTGATACTCATCCACATCGTGAGCCGCGGCCGCCGATTGCGGTTCCTATAGGGTGTGACAAGTTACTTTCGCAGGGATGTGCGGTAACATCCAGCGATAAAGACCCCATCATCGGAAAATTATCTTTCGTTACTGACGGGGAGAAAGAATATGGTGATTCAGTTTACGTTGAGTTGGGTCCCAAGCTCCAGTGGATTCAAATTGATTTGGGCAATGCGTGCGAGATACACGCTATCTGCATTTGGCATCGTGCAGATTTACGCGCATACCGCGACGTGATTTGCCAAATCTCAAATGACCCGGAGTTTGTTGAGGGTGTGGTCACGGTTTTCAATAATGACCACGACAATTCCGCTGGATTTGGCGTAGGCAAAGAACTGGAATACATTGAGACTAGATATGGGCGACCATTCGCAGTGAATGCTGTTAAGGGTCGCTATGTCCGTTGCTATAGTCGTGGCAGCACCTCAAGCGAGCTGAACCACTACACTGAAGTTGAGGTTTTCGGGAAACCACTGGAGACCGTTCAACAGGCAGACGGTTCTAAACCTTTGCCTTCCGTCCCAGTGCTGAAAAACAACCGTGCGAACACGAAAGCATACGGCAGTCTTCCCGAGCCGCCATCAGGAAAAGTATGGTTGAAAATTAACTATCCGGAGCTCTGTGATTTCTGACATGAATAATTATCCTGAAAAAATCAAAGGAAACGTCACGATGAAAAAAAACGTGTTGGCTTTTGTTATGAGCGTTGTCAATATACTACCAACCTTGGCAGAGACAAACGCCCTAATAGAAGTGAAAACTTTTAAAGATTGGGTCATCAAGGGAGAATACACCTTCGGGGGTTTTGCGTTCAAAAATACAGGTACAGACCCGTTTTCACTCGCAAAGAAACCCCTTGATTTTGAAATGTATCAGATGATGCCAAGCAAATCTGAAGACATACGGTCGCTTGATGGTGGATTAAGGCGTATTGAGCAACGTAGTGACGGGTTTCTCTGTATTCTCCCCGGAGAGACTCATGTGTACGAGGGGCGTACGTTCCTATTGGATACCAAACATATTTTTTCCGAAGGGGAAATCCGGTTTGTAAAACCAATCTATTTTGGCAACGGGGTTTGGATAGACACCAAGCCTGTGACTTTCAACGGGATTGTCCCTGATTCAGAAGAGCATATAGCGACAATTACCGATGTCAACGGTTCGTGGAATTTGGTGGCAGTCACCTATAAGAACGAGCGGTGGTTATACTCAAAATCAACTATCTATTGGTCTGTCTGTCCTCTCAGTCTCACGAACAAAATCCGTGTCGAGCCACACGACGACAAACGGCTTTACAAAATCTGGGACGGTGACAAGTCCATGATTTATCAGGATGGAACGTGTATGCTTCTCGAAGGTCCTGACGAGAACGACGTGTTCGGCAAGTGGACGCGCGAGCGGAACAGGCGCCCCGTGCGCCTGCACTGCAACTCCCGTTTGCAGGGTCACTTCGTCCTCTCGATGACAGGCACGCAGGAGGTGGTCAGGCTGTGGCGGATCCCCTTGTAGTGAAACCACCCCGCCAACACTATTATCAAGAACAGAATCCAGCGGATGAAAATTAAACCCGTTCCCTTCATGCCTATATTATAACATGACCGCAAACATCAGCACAACACTTATACGGAATCCATCCATGAAAAGCGGGCATTCCTGCGGGCTTGCGTAAGGGAAGTGAAAAGAAATCCAGATGGGACATGGCACGTCTCCGTTTTTATTTCCGAAAGCTCTAAGAGTAATTTTAAAGTACCCTATTGGCACGCCATCGCCCTGCCTAATACAATCTCTGCGGGGTCCACTTAGACATTGGATATTCCCTGTTGGATATTCGCGCAGGGTGTTTCCCTACGCGAATGAATGTCGGGCTTTCAACCCTTTCGGGTAACCCATGGGGGTTCAGTCACCGAATATGAGAAAACGAGGAGCGATGTCCAGTACCCTTGCGATTTTACAC
Organism: Betaproteobacteria bacterium; assembly: GCA_009779355.1. Lineage (GTDB taxonomy): Bacteria > Pseudomonadota > Gammaproteobacteria > Burkholderiales > Rhodocyclaceae > WRNU01. Next base: position 2,015 of record WREK01000139.1, read on the forward strand.
AGGGATTTAAGACTCGCTTTTTTCTTTCCTGTTTCGATGTAGCTCATGAACCTTACGGATATCTTGGTATGCTCCGCAAGTTTTTCTTGTGTCATGCGCTTCATTTTACGGCCGTCCTTTATGCGTTGAGCAATAAGGTTGTGGTCTGGGTCATCATGTACCATACTTTTTCTCCTCTTGTGAGTGTTCACTCAAAAAAAACCACAGGACGAACCTGAGGTTCGTTGTCTGTTTAACGTATGTCCTCTATTATTCGTCCCTGACCTATTCAAAGGAGTGTTTGCAATGCAGGAAAAAAAGGGATCGCCAGGAAGAGCAGAGGACAAAAAGGAGAAGAAGGAGAAAATACGTGTCCGTTACCGGAGTGCCAGCCCTTGCAAGGCTACACTCATCCCGGCCACGCGTGCGTTACAGGAAAACATTTTTGAGGATCATCGCGAGAAACGTGTCGCAATCTATGCGCGTGTGTCCACGGATGACCCTAAGAGAGTTCTACCAATTGATGAATTATTTTCAAACCGTTTTTTTAGGCTTCGGTAATAATTATTCACACTCTTGTCGCCATCATTGTCGGGGAAGAGGCAGAACGGCAGACTGTCGGTCTCACGATGTTTTGTCACGCAAGCGCAACATCGCCCATGGTTTGGACATGATTTTTTAGGGCAAGCGCATTCTTTCACGTTCGGGCAGGTCATAATGTCTGTGCTTTCTCTTTTAGCAACAACCGTCATCACTGCACCCGCAGGTCGGCTCCTTGCCTGTGAACCAACTGTATATGATTGCCACCGCGCACCCCACGCCCGCGTTGACCTTAATCGCGCCTGCCGGACAATTCAGGGCACAGGCGCCACATTCCATGCACCTGTCCTTGTCGGTGATCTTCGCTTTTCGCCCGTCCATGTCGAACACGCCGTGCGGGCATACGTGTGTGCATCGTTCGCATCCAACGCATCTCTCTGCGTCGAATGAGAGCGTCGTCACGTTTTCCAAGTATGTGTGCCTCACGCTTTCCTCCTCTCAACCCATGAAGGTTTTCATCAGTATGAAGATTACGCCAGCCAGGAGCGAAAGGACGATGAGCGGCATGGCGATTTTCATCTCTTTCAACACGCCGGACGGGGACGTGTAGGTGGACGCCCCCGTGAAATTCATCGCCCAAAACGCGGAATGCGCGGGCAAGGCGAGCATATACCCAACCCCCAATGGCAGGAGCGGTAACGAGAACCAACCATACGCCCAAACGACAAGGGCTGTGCCAATCGCCCCGAGAAACCATCCCTTGAATGCGAACGCCCTGCCAGGGATGAAAGGGAGCAAGACGGGTGCTATCACCGTGCCAATCAGCACGGAGACGGCGTACGCAAGGAAATCCCGAATGCCGAACGGACGCGCCGCGAACAGGTTAATCAGGAACAGGACACCGAATACCGTCAAGGAAATCTTTGCTGATTCCACAAACTCCATCGGTGTCAACACGAGCCTGTCCCACATCGTGAACCTGACCGTCCGCATCTCTTTTGAGGCTTTGCATCCTGCGGCGATGAATGCCTCAATGTCGCTTGCCCGTACCGGGCCGAATGTGACGGAAAAACCTGTGCGCCGCGTCACCTCGTGGGCGCTCACGCCGGGGGCACCCAGTTGGGGCAAAATCAGTTTCCTGTGCGTCACGGTTTCAGCAAGCCCGGCCGTCTCGATACGCCCGACAAGCTCGTCAGTCCCGAACGTGCCTTTCCCTGCCGCGCACCAGACGTTCACGCCTTTGGTGTCAAGAATCAAAAGCCAGCAATCCACGTTGGAAAGGTTTTTCCGTAGCGCGTCGAATGTCAGCTTGTAGTTCGCGCTCACCAAGACGGGGGAGGCCTTATCAGGCTTTCCGACGGCATAAAGCCCGGGGGCGACCGTGTAGCGCATCCGGCCAATCCCCCAGCGGACCTTCCATGCGCCTAGCCAGTCCCCGAACGTGAGTCGCGTTGAAACAATCTTGCAGCATCCATCCAACGGGCAACAACAATTACGCTCGTTCATCGGTCACACTTCCATTCGGATTAAAATGTCATTAAGAAATAGAACCCGGCGAGAAGCAGGATTCCCCCCGCGACCCACCTGACAACCGTATCCGCGCCCTTTGGCAGAAAACGGGCTTTGCCCAAGGACACGCCAAGCAAGATAGCGCCAAACGGCAAGCTAAACCCGATGGCGAACATCCCGAGCAACAGGGTCGCGAGGACGACTTGCCGTTGAACCACGGCAATCCCGATGATAAAGAAGAGGCCGGGGTTGCAACACAGGGAGCTGGCCGCGACAAGCCCCCCGAGGGCGAAGCCCGCCAGCATTGCCCCTGACATTCCGAGCCTGTTCTTTATACCCTCGAACCGCCCCAAGGACAATTCAAAGGGCAGGACTTTCAGGGTGGCCAACCCGAGGAAGATGACCACGACTCCGGCGAAAATCTTCCAGTACCGCCCGAGGCCCGCGTGTGCGACCTGCCCCACAAGTCCGGCAATCCCGCCAACGACCATGAGGGCGACGACGATCCCCGCAATAAAGAAAAACGTCTTCTTGAAAGCCTGTTTCCTGCTTGCGTTTTCCTGAGCGCCAGAATAACCCACAAGCACCCCCAGCGTCGGCAACACGCAACACGCGCTGACGGCGGCGCTCACAACGCCAAGCGCCAAAGCGAGCAAGAGACCCAAGGGACGCGAAGAAGTCTGCTGTAGCGCGTTGATGATGGAATCAAGCATACGCACCGGCCTTTCAGTTCCCAGGGCAGCATGACGAATTGGGTTCGCAACACCTTCCGCCCCCTGCGTTCTGGGATGCCTGTGACAACCTATAGGCCATTATGCAGACAGCCGCCAACGCGATGACCAGACAGATAATCATCTTAAGAGACTTTCGTCCGACAGGCTTTCCGCAACCACATTCATTTGACGGACAACATGAACGCGAGGTAGCGCCGCCAGAGTCCTCGCAACATGGCGTATCATTTTCCTTCATGTAATTTTCTCCTTCCTTCATTACAGATGCACCTCACTTTACTTGTCGTGATGGCGCATAAGAATTTTTTCATGTCCTGTACCTTCTTTTCAACCAAAGAATAGTGCGTCCATTTCCCCTCCTTGCGTCCCTTGGCCAAACCGCAGCCGCAAAGGATTTTCATGTGATGGGAAAGGGTCGGCTGAGTGATTTTGAGTCTTTCCAAAATCTTGCAGGCGCAAATCTCCCCACAGGAAAGCATATCCACAATCATCAGACGATTCGGGTCTGACAACGCTTTGAACAAACCGGCCTTGCTCTCATATTGAATCATACTGAACCCTTTTACACATGAATTGATACCATGATAACATACACATAGATGGGTGTCAATATGACATTCATCTGAAAAACACAGGAGTAAGGAATACCGTCTGTCGTGTCGGCAACGGATTTCGCCGAAGTTTCCGAGACCGCACGTTGCGGGCTAGAAGTGGAGTTGGGTAACCTGAAGTCGGTTACCGACGCAATGATGTCAACGCTCAAGGAGAGAACCAATGAAAGAGAAAGTTAAAGAATTCGACAAGTATGTCCCGAAGGTTCATTTCGAACTCATCCCCATCAAAAACCTGGTGTCCAACCAGAAGTACCAGCGTGGCCTGTCCACCTTTCATATCCAGCGGACGGCGGCGAATTTCGATGTCCGCCAAGTGAACCTCGTCAAGGTCAGCCGCCGCAACGGGGTGAACTATGTCATCAACGGCCAGCACACCGTCGAAGTCATCGCGGCCGTTTCAGGCTCTCGCAACACGCCCGTCTGGTGCATGATTTATGACGACTTGGATTACACGCAAGAGGCGAACGTTTTCGCGAACCAGCAGAAATACGTCAAACCCCTGAAGCCCTACGAGGTCTTCATGGCGAACGTGGAGGCGGATAACGACGAGCAGATTGTCATCCTGAACATGGTGGAATTTTACAACCTCCGGATTACGCCGCAAAAAGCGTTAGGTGGCATCTGCGCCATCTCCACGCTGGAACACATCTACCGGAACCACGGGGTTCGCGTCTTAGACCGTGTCCTTCGCCTGTGCGTCGGCACATGGGAGGGCGAGACCGATTTTCTCTCCGCAAACATACTCCGGGGCATTACGCGGCTGGTTGTCGCTTTCGGGGATGACCTCCAAGACGACCGCTTCAAGGAAAAGGTGGGGAGCCACCCCGTGCGGATAATCAGTCGCGCGGCAAAAGAACGGAATGCCGGGACACGCGGTTATGCCGAAGCCATGCTGGATATTTACAACACAAGGTTGAATCCCCGTCTGAATTCGTC
>WREK01000140.1 GCA_009779355.1 Betaproteobacteria bacterium
ATTGCCTCGCTTCGCTTGCAATGACGGTATTGGTTGAATCCATTGACTTTCCTGCTCAGTCATTGCGAGGATCAAAGCGACGAAGCAATCCAGAAAAAGGGTTGTGCAGAGTTTCCTTAAGGATGGTCTGAACAAGTCGCCGCGCCGTGCGCATCTGCGGAGTCGGGCGGTCTGCGGCGTTGCAAATCCTCGCCATAGCGACGGCTATGGCTTGCGCCTTGCATCCCATCCCGATCCGCAACGCACACTTACCGCTCGACTTATTCAGACCATCCTTATTAAACCGGCAATCACATACGCGGTGAAATTACATATAACTTATTGGTTTTAATGAATTATATGTATGAATAAAAGTTGCCGGGTTAATAACTCGGATTTATGGTAGCAATGCGGGATCGTGACGTCAATCACAAAACACTTTTTTGGTGGCAATTGTTGTCACTTGAGCAATGCAGCCAATCAATCACGAAAATTGGATACCCGATTTATATAATGAACCAGGGCATATCAGAACCCTGAATAATAACTATGTCAAGTCCTTTCGATCCGAAAACACAAGGTTCGAGTCTTGTGCCCCTACCAAAAAGCAAAGGGTTGCAGCGATGCAACCCTTTTTCGTTTCTGAAAGGCGGCGTTTACGGATTCAGCTTTGAAGCCAGGAAATCGTCGTAACCCTTCTGCACCAGTTCAAAGGTACGCTGAATGCCATCCGCGATGCCGCCTTTCAACACGCCCAAGCCTGCAAGGATGTCTTTTGCTTCATTGAACCCTTTCTCGAAGCCACCGCGGATCAAGGAAACAAAATCGGTTGCCAATTTTTCGGGGTCTTTCCCTGGGTGTTGGGCGGCATAGCCCGCGAAAAACGCTGTTGAAAGCGAAACAATGCGCCCCGCTGTCGCTTCCGGCGAGGTATCCAAGCCCGAAGCAACTGTATTCTGGATCGCGTTTGGCCCCAATTCGGGCAACAGCACCTCGTTGATCCTGTCGATGGCCGAGCGGTACAGCAACGCCAGTGGTTGATCGCCTGCCTTGATCGAAGCATTGGCGGAAGCTTCCAGTATCTGTACGTTGACTGATTTCTGTACCGCGCTGCTGATCCCCGCAGCCGTAGTCGGCATTTTTACTTGATTTGCTTGACTTGCGCTTGGTTTGTCCCTAGCGGGCGATGGCAAATTTGTAGCTGGAATAGATACTGACATGATACGTCTCCCGGGATGGACATATATACGACGAGCACACGGCTATACGTTTATTTCGTCATTGAGAAGAAAAACTTTAGGGAAACGCTGATTTATTCCATCCGGGCATCGCAGGTGCGGGTTTCAAACACGTCCATGTCCGTTCGTCAGCTTGCAGACCATGTGTCAGGCTATGTTTTGGGCGGGTTTGAAACCCGCACCTGCGATGCCAGAACGCTCAGGAATTGTTCAGCGTGTCCTTAGCGGGCACAGGGTATTTCAAGAAATAAAAAACGCCGCCATCCCGAGCACGGCAAAAAGCAGTGCCGCCACGATACGAATCACCTTCACGGGCACTTTTTCGCCCAGACGCCCACCTATGAACACTGCCGGAACATCGGCGACGAGCATGCCCAGGGTCGTGCCTGCTACCACCAGAAACGGCGCGCTGTATTGCGCTGCCAGTGCCACAGTAGCGATTTGGGTTTTGTCGCCCATTTCGGCGAGGAAGAAACTGACGAAAGTCGTCACGAACACGCCATGACGTGCTGCCGTACCCGCCTCTTCCCCGTCACAGCGATCCGGCACGAGTACCCACACCGCCATCGCGAGGAAAGACAGCCCCAGCAGCCAGCGCAAAACCCCAGCGTCGATGAGCCTGGCCGCCAGTGTGCCAACGGCTCCCGCCATGCCATGATTCACTACGGTGGCGCACAGGATGCCCAAGACGATAGGCCACGTTTTCTTGAAGCGTGCCGCCAGCACAAGCGCCAGCAATTGTGTCTTGTCGCCGATTTCGGCCAGGGCGACGACACCCGCCGAAACGAGGAATTCGACCATTTACACGTTTGTCCCGCTTGGCCGGTGCAGACGATCCCAAAGCGCCGTTAATGCCAGCGCCGCACCCATCTTCAGGCGATGGGAAGCGATCATGCTCACTTCGGTATCGCCGGGATTGATTTCCACCGCAGCTATACCGTTCTGGCGCGCCCACCAGACAGGATGGGCAATATAGGGAAAAACGCTGGTCGTGCCGATGGAAACCACGATATCCGGCCCTTTTTCCATGACACATGACAATTGCTCCAGCGCCAGCCGGGGCAACATTTCACCGAAAAGCACCACGTCGGGGCGTACCTGCCGCCTGCACTCGGGGCAGGCCGGCGGCAACACGAGGCCCGCGTAGTCTTCTATCTCGCGCTCATAATCGCACGCGGCACATAACAGCCGATGCACGGTTCCGTGGATTTCGATCAGGTTGTTCGATCCGGCTTTGCGGTGCAGGCTGTCGATGTTCTGAGTAAGTACCCAGAGACCGGGTTTTTCCTTTTCAAACGCGGCAATCAGCCGATGCGCGGCATTCGGCCCAGCCTCCCGGCAATTGCTTTCAATCTGACCGATATAGCGCCAGGTGATTTCGGGCCGACGCGCCAGCATGTGGCCGGAAAGCGCCTCCTCAATCGGGAAACCTTCTTCGGTCACACGGTCGTTATAAAGCCCGCCGATGCCCCGGTAAGTCGGCAAGCCGGAATCTGCCGAAATGCCCGCACCGGTAATGAACAGCGGACGCTGCGCGCGGGCAAGCAGGGCTGCGACTTCATCCAGCATGGCATCGAACGGCTTACTTATCGTCATTCGCGGCTCCATTCAGTTTTTCTCGGAACCAGAAGTGGAACCGGATGAGGTAATTTTGAGATAGTGGCGGTAGTCAACGTCAAAACGCTGGCGAAGACTATCGCGCTCGTTGATTTTTCTTTCAATTGCCATACGTGCCTGAGCCAATTCTTCGTCGGCGTACTTGATTGCTCTTTTGAGATCATCCTGAACCGGCTTCCCCGATATGGTTTTCATCTCGTCATCAAAGCTTTTGCGCCGCGTAGCGAGTTTTTCTTCATCGACACGCAACTCACCAATGACTTTGTCCAATTCAGCAATTTCGCGGTCGCGGCGTTGTTCGAGATCCTTTAGCGAAGGGTATCTCTCCAGCAGCGCATCGTCCTGACGCTTCTGTCTGAGCGCTTCCTTGCGTGCCTTCTCCTGCCGACGCGCCTGTTCCCTGCGACGGGCGCTCTCATCTGGCGTAGGCTGTGCCTCCTTTCGGTAGACGACGATGCCATTGATCTTTTCAACCCAGGCGCGGCCATAGCATTCTTTCGGCAGGGTATCGCCAAATACCAGGCGACCGTCGGCCTCGCAACTGAACACCCTTATTACGCCGCCTTTGTCCTGCTGCCCTATGGAGGAAGGCGGAACGAGGGCTAAAACAACGGCAGCGGTAACGCCCCGGAAAAAATCACCGTATCGCATCATGCGGTTCCATAAGCATCCCGGTAAGCCCGAACAGCTGCAAGATTGGCCTCCAGTTCCGGCGTGTCGGCCAGATAGCCGATCAGATCTTCGAGTGTTGCCACCGGCATGACCGGGATACCATACATCTTTTCGACTTCCCGCACCGCCGAAATTTCACCCTGCCCACGTTCCATGCGATCCAGCGCGATGACGACCCCCGCAGGCTCGGCTCCGTGGGTATAGATGATGTTGACGGATTCCCGCACCGAGGTTCCCGCTGAAATCACGTCATCAAGAATTAGTACCCGTCCCTTGAGCGGCGCGCCGATCAGCGTCCCACCCTCGCCGTGATCCTTGGTTTCCTTGCGGTTGAAGGCAAACGGCACGTTTACCCCCTCCCCGGCCAGACACATCGCTGTACCGGCCACCAGCGGGATACCCTTATAGGCCGGCCCGAAAAGCATGTCGAACATCACGCCAAAACCAAAAATCGCCTGAGCATAAAACCCGCACAGATCACTGAACGAGCTTCCATCGTCAAACAGTCCTGCATTGAAAAAATAAGGCGAAACACGCCCAGCCTTAGTTACGAACGTGCCAAAGCGTAACACACCCTTACGGCAGGAAAGCTCTATGAAATCACGGCTGAACGTCATATCGGCTCTGATTTTTGAGTAATGTCGCATTATACTGGCTCACTCTTGGGGAACGGCGTGGCAAGAACCGTACTCGTCCTTCAAGGATCATCTTTCACAGTACAATTTCGCCCCTTTAGCCCAGACTATTTCTGACGGAGCAGACGATGTCCGCCGCCCAAATCGAAAACCTCAATATTCTATCCATCGATCACATGCCTTCGCCGGAGGAAATCAAGTCGCGCGTGGCGTTAGACGACGATGCGGAAGCTACGGTCATTGTGGGGCGCCAGGCGTTCATCGACATTCTCGAACGCCGGGATCCTCGGCTTTTCGTTATCGTCGGCCCCTGTTCCATCCACGACCCCGAGGCCGGACTCGACTACGCCCATCGGCTACGCGCACTTGCCGATGAGGTTGCGGGCACGCTGATGTTGGCGATGCGCGTATACTTCGAGAAACCGCGCACCGCCACCGGCTGGAAGGGTTACATCAATGACCCCTGCATGGACGACTCCTTTCAGATCGACTTAGGAATGGAGAAAGCCCGCCACTTTTTGCGTGAAGTCTCGCGCCTTGGGCTACCCATTGCCACCGAGGCGCTCGACCCCATTGCCCCTCAGTATTACGGTGACCTTATTTCCTGGACGGCCATCGGGGCACGCACCTCCGAGTCGCAAACCCACCGCGAAATGGCTTCCGGCCTTTCGACGCCGGTCGGTTTCAAGAACACCACCGATGGCGACGTCACGGCCGCCATCAACGCCATCCTTTCGGCAGCCAACCCGCATAGTTTCCTTGGCGTCAACCTTGAAGGGCAATCCGCCATCGTGCGCACGCGCGGCAACCGTCATGGCCACATCGTGCTGCGCGGCGGGGAACGGCCCAACTACGATTCTGTGTCCGTCTCCTGTGCCGAACAGGCACTGGCTAAGGCCGGATTGCCGCGCAATATCGTCATCGACTGTTCGCACGGCAATTCCTGGAAGCGTCCAGAGATGCAGCCCCTGGTAATGAAGGATGTCGTCAACCAGATCCGCGATGGCAACCGCTCCATCATCGGGCTGATGATTGAAAGCAACATCGTGGCCGGCAACCAGCCCATCCCCATCGACCTTTCGCAGCTCAAATATGGTTGTTCGGTCACGGATGCCTGCATCGGATGGGAAACCACTGTTGAGATGATCCGTTCTGCCGATTCGATGTTATGTAAAACACTGGCGAAACGGGGCATACCCGAATGAACCTTGTCGTCCAGGGCAACAGGTTGGCGTCCACCGCACGCCAGTCCCTGGCAAAACTCACCGACGCGGGCAACGTCGAACCCATCGATGACTACGCTTGGCGCTTCGACGTAAAAAAAAAGCGCGAACACATCGCTGCCGAGGTTGCCCGGTTCTGCACTGCCGCCGCGCTTGATTGGGCCTGGATACCCAAGGGGCGGCGTTTAAACGATTTCGGCCTCTTCATCACCGACATGGATTCCACCCTCATCAATATCGAGTGAATTGATGAAATCGCCGACATGCAAGGGGTCAAGGACGAAGTCACCGCCATTACCGAATTGGCGATGCATGGGGAAATCGACTTCCGCACTTCACTGGAACGCCGTGTATCCCTGCTAAGCGGGCTGCACGAACAGGCGCTGGCCAAGGTCTACGCCAAGCGCCTGCGGCTCAACCCCGGGGCCGAAACCCTCATGGCCAGCCTCAAGGCCGCCGGTGTACGCACCGCGCTCGTCTCCGGCGGTTTCGACTATTTCACCGACCATATGCAACGAGAACTTGGTTTCGACTATGCCTGGGCCAACGAACTGGAAGTCGCCAATGGATGCCTCACCGGGCGTGTGACCGGCTCCGTGATCGACGCCCAGGCCAAGGCCGACCACCTTATTGCCACCCGCAACGCCCTCGGCCTTGCCCCAGAACAGGTTCTCTGCTGTGGCGACGGAGCCAACGACATTCCCATGTTCCGCGCCGCCGGTTTCAGCATCGCCTACCGCCCCAAGCCCGCGTTACGCGAAGTTGCCGACTGCTACCTCGACCACGTCGGGCTGGAAGGCATTGTGCGGCTGTTTGCCTGAGTCCGTTTAGCAGGATGCTCAAAAAGTCTGAAGCACTGGAGAAACCTATGTCTACAAGGCCAAAAATGGCCGAAAACTACCTTGTAAAGCTGCTTTTCGGACTGATTTTGACCTGTCTTGTGGACTCTGGCAC
>WREK01000141.1 GCA_009779355.1 Betaproteobacteria bacterium
CGGTAGCGCTGGAAGACTGGCACACCATGATCGATACCAACATCACGGGCCTGGTCAACGTCACGCACGCCCTGCTGCCCGCCCTCCTCGCCACCGGGCGCGGAGCCAGCATCATCAACATCGGCTCGGTAGCCGGACAATGGCCCTACCCCGGCGGCCACGTCTATGGCGCGAGTAAAGCTTTCGTCAAACAGTTCAGCCACAACCTGCGTTGCGACTTGCTCGGCACCGGCGTGCGCGTCACCGACATCGCCCCTGGCATGGCTGAGACCGAATTCATGCTCGTACGCACAAAAGGCGACCAGGCCGCCTCAGACCGCCTGTACTGCGGAGCTGAACCGCTGACGGCAGAAGACATCGCCGAACAGATTTTCTACGTCGCCAACCAGCCCGGCCACATCAACATCAACCGGCTGGAAATCATGCCCACGCGACAAGCGTGGTCCGCGTTTGCGGTGGAACGGGAGTAAGTGGATGTCATAAAAACTCATGAGCGTGGCAATATTTGCGACAAACACGCCATTTAATGCGACAATGATGCATCAAACCCTTCCTGCGAGACACCCCCATGTCCGAGCGCATCAATGCCCGCCTGTCCCAGCCCCTAGCCGAATTTGTGAACCGCATGGTAGGCGAGACGGGGCTTTACGAAACCCCAAGTGAATATGTACGCGATTTGATTCGCCGCGACATGGAACGGCGCGAGGCAGGACTGGTGCAAGAAGCCATTCTTGCCGGCTACCGTGACCTGGCTACTGGTCGTGTGTTTGAATCGGAGGGCAATTTCAAGGCCGATATGGCGACGCTGGCTCGCAAAGAAACCAATGGTTGGTAATCCTGATGATCCCTTCGAGGCAGCACTTCATCATCTACAGCATCTCCCAAAAGGTATCGCCTTGTTGACGATTCAGCATCAGGCGCGTGACATCGAATCCCTGATCGTCAAGCTGACCCTGGCATTTCATGCCAAGATTGAGCGGTTGAAACGGAAAATCTGATCCGGGCAGCAGAGGTGAATGTGGAAAAGGGCATAGACACACGACCATAACAACATAATAATCCGATGCAAAATGAAACAGCCCGACAGGTTTCCCTGCCGGGCTGCTGGATACAGATTGCGTTAAAAACGCATCTTTATTGTAGCAACGGCTCTCACCCCGGCTAGCCACAACACAGAAATTATGAAGGAGGGAGACATGGTTGACAAGCCCAGTGAACCACTTATTTTTGGTTTTGACATCGGTATTGCCTCGGTCGGCTGGTGCGTACTCGGTGAAAAACGCATTGTTGATCTTGGGGTGCGTTGCTTTGACAAAGCAGAAACCGCCAAGGAAGGCAAATCGCTCAATCTCGCCCGCCGTACCGCCCGCCTCATGCGGCGGCGTCTGCGTCGACGCGCGTGGCGGTTGACCAAACTGGCACGCTTGCTGAAACACGAGCGGCTGATCAACAGCATCCAAGTCTTACGCCAACCTGCCACAAAATCGCTGTGGCAGCTTCGTATTGATGGGTTGGATCGGAAACTCTCTGCAGAAGAATGGGCGCGTGTTCTCTTCCACCTCTGCAAGCATCGCGGCTTCTACTGGGTCAGCCGTGCAGAAGAGAAAAAAGCCGAAGAAGACGGAGAAGGAGGCAAGGTCAAGAAAGGGTTGCAGGACACCAAACGGCGCATGAGTGAGAAAAAATACCGAAGTGCGGCTGAAATGGTATTGAAGGAATTTCCCGATGCGCAGCGCAACAAGCGGGGTGAATACAACAAGGCACTCTCCCGCATACTGCTCGCCGAAGAGCTTGCCTTACTATTCGAGAAGCAACGTGAATACGGCAACCTCTATGCAACGCCCGAACTCGAAACGCACATTGCTGGCAGTGGCGACCGCAAAAGCGGTCTGTTTTGGGAACAAAAACCGCCTCTGTCCGGGAAAGATTTGCTAAAAATGTTGGGACGCTGCACTTTCGAGAAAAACGAATATCGCGCTCCCAAAGCCAGTTTTACTGCGGAACGCCATGTCTGGCTGACGCGCCTCAACAATTTGCGCATTGTCGTTGATGGAAATCCTCGTCCCCTCAACGAAGCCGAACGCCGTGTTGCCCTGCCCCTACCCTATCAACAGGCCAGTGATCTTACCTACAAGCAATTGAAAAACGCTCTGACTAAGGCCGGTTTGTTGCCCGAAAATATTAAATTTTCCGCGCTGGCTTATCCAACACAGCAAACCGAGGATAAACCCAAAGACCCGGAATCCGAACGGTTGGTTAAACTTCCGGCCTGGCAGGAATTACGCAAAACTCTCAAGGAAAATGGGCTTGAAACCGAATGGCAAAGCATCGCCGGAGCCGCAGTCGGAGGAAACCCTGAACTGCTCGACCAAATCGCCTGGACGCTCAGCGTATTCAAGGATGGCAATGAAATCGAACAGGAATTACGCAAACTTCCCCTGCCGGGCGGAGAAAAAATAATCGAAGCACTCAGCGAAATCAGCTTCGACAAGTTTCACAACCTGTCTCTCAAAGCGCTCCGCAAAATCGTTCCCCACATGGAGACCGGGTTGCGCTATGACGAGGCATGCGAAAAAGCCGGTTATCACCACAGCCAGCTATTCAAAGGTGGAGAAGGTCAGCACAAATATCTGCCGCCTTTTTACTCTGGTCGGGACAAAGATGGCCGTATGGTATTCGACGGCAAGGAAGACATCCCACGCAACCCGGTGGTGCTCCGTTCACTCAATCAGGCACGCAAAGTGCTGAATGCGCTGGTGAGTCGTTACGGCTCGCCCTCCGCCGTACATATTGAAATGGCGCGGGATTTGTCGCGGCCAATGGATGAGCGCAATAAAATCAAAAAAGCTCAGGAAGAGTTTCGCGACAAGAACGAAAAAGCCAAAGCCGATTTCGAGGCCGAATACTCTATGCCCGCCAAAAGCCGGGAGTTCGAGAAATTCATGCTCTACCGCGAACAACACGGCAAATGCGCCTACTCACTGAAGCCGCTTGACCTTGACAGGGTATTACGCGAGTCGGATTCGAAATATGCTGAAGTCGATCATATCCTTCCCTACCGTAGGAGTTACGACAACAGTAAAAATAACAAGGTACTAGTTCTTATAAAAGAAAATCAGGACAAAGGCAATCGCACGCCTTATGAGTACCTGACTTCGTTTACAGGGGGTGAAAACGGAGAACGCTGGCGGAATTTCGTCGCTTACGTTGAAGGTAACAAGTCTTACCGGCTTGCCAAGAAAAACCATTTGTTGCGAAAAAATTTTGGCGAGGATGAAGCAAAGGATTTTCGGGCTCGTAACCTGAATGACACACGTTATATCTGCCGTTTCTTCAAGAATTACGTCGAACAGCATCTGAAACTATCCAACGGCCACAGACGATGTGTGGTAATCAGCGGTGGACTAACTTCATTGCTGCGTGCCCGATGGGGATTACCTACCAGTACGAAAAAGCGAGAAGAGAGCGACAGACATCACGCAATGGATGCCGCAGTCATCGCCGCCTGTGGTCATTTTGTCGTTCAACGTACTTCAGAAATGCTTAACACGGACGGATGGTCACATAAACCTGATTTAGGGGAATATGTGAATGCTGAAACTGGAGAATTTCTGACCACTCAAGAATTTGTACGCAAAGATGAAATCTACAAGCTAATGCCTCGCCCATGGAAATACTTCCGTGAAGAACTTCTCCTTCGCCTGAATACAGACGATCCCACCTTGCTCATAAGCGAAGCGCAACGCTATGGGTATCCGCCGGAAGCTTTGGAAAACCTGCGCCCCCTGTTCGTCTCCCGCGCACCGCAACGGCGCAATAGTGGTGCCGCACACAAGGAGACTATCTATTCCCAGCCAGAATGCTTGAAGAACACAGGAAGCGTTACCCAGAAAATGCCTTTGACAGATTTGGCACTCAAGGACATGGATAACCTGATTGATCCACACCGTAACGAAAAACTTTATGCAGCAATACGTAACCGTCTGGAAGCGAATGGCGGAAAAGGCGATAAAGCCTTCCCACCAGACAACCCGCTGCGCAAACCCGACCGTGACGGCAATCCGACCGGCCCAATCGTCCGCACCGTTACGATGGTGATCGACAAGCTCTCCGGCATCCCGGTTCGCGGTGGCATTGCCAAAAACGATACCATGTTGCGTGCGGATGTGTTCAGACATAAAAAAGACAGGAAATATCATCTTGTTCCTGTGTATGTGCATCATGCGGTAACAAAGGAATTGCCGACCCGAGCAATTGTGCAATCCAAAGATGAAGACGGCTGGACACTCATCGATGAAGTAAACTTCGATTTTTGTTTTTCCCTTTACCCCAACGATCTGGTTAAGGTCACCTTGAAAAAAGAAGTTCGTTTTGGGTATTACTCCGGTTGTAATCGTTCTACAGGCGCAATCGATCTCTGGGTTCACGATAGAAACCAAGCGATCGGAAAAGACGGATTGATTCAGAGTATCGGTGTCAAAATGGCCTTGTACGTGGAAAAATTCCACGTCGATACCTTGGGCAACATCTACCCTGCCCCGCCGGAGGAGCGTCGTGGCTTGGCGTAGCGTAATGATTTCCCGCCCGGCGCGTCTGCGGCGGGAGCATTACTCGCTGGCTATCGACCAGGAAGAAACTGCCTTTGTACCTTTTGAGGACATCGCCGTGATTGTTCTCAATCACCGGGAAATCACATTGACTCATTCGGTTCTTTCAGCCTGTGCCGAATACGGCATCGGCCTTTATGCCACTGGCAGCAATCACCAGCCTGCCGGTGTTTTTCTTCCGTTTCTTTCCCACTCGCGCACTACGCGCATGATGCGCAAGCAGTTGAACATTGCACGACCAGCGGCCAAGCGCGTCTGGGCTGACATCGTCCGCCGCAAGATCGAAAATCAGGCTACCTGCCTGCGTCTGTGCAGCAAAAAAGGCGTGGAGAGGCTAGAAGCCTGTGCGCGGCGCGTCCGTTCCGGCGACCCGGACAATATGGAGGGACAGGCCGCCGCGATCTATTTCGCGCAGTTGTACGGTACAGGTTTTCATCGCGATGACGAAACGCGCTGGACGAACGCTGCGCTCAACTATGGCTATGCTGTTTTGCGAGGCGCCATCGCACGCGGTTTGGTGGCACATGGCCTGCATCCCTCTGTCGGTTTGTTTCATGACAGTGAGCAGAATGCATTTAATCTGGCCGACGATTTGATCGAGCCTTTCCGCTCACTGGTTGACCTGCATGTCGCCAAACGCCCTGCCCTGACGGAAGGCGATCTGATGCCGGAGGACAAACAAGCATTGATTGCCCTGCTGAATGTGGATGTTGGTATGTCGCAGGGAAAAATGTCGGTGCTGTCTGCCATTGAGTACGCTGTCGAGAGTCTGGTGCGCACCTATGAGTCCGGTCACGCTGAACTTGACCTCCCCCGTCTGATCGGCCTGCAAGCGCACAAGCTGGAATATTGACGTGGGTACGGAGACGAGGCGCTATATGCGGTTGATCGTCTTTTTTGACCTGCCCATGGTGACCAAAGCAGAAAAGCGTACCTACGTGCAGTTTCGCCGCTTTCTGTTGAACGATGGTTACGACATGATACAATGGTCAGTCTACGGGCGCATCCTGAACGGTAAGGATGCCGAAACCAAGCATCTCGCCCGTTTGGCGGGCAACCTCCCCCCCGCAGGTTCCGTGCGCTGCATGACCGTCACGGAAAAACAATACGCAGGCATCAGGTTGCTGGTCGGCATGCCCCTTTTTCAGGAAAAAAAGGTATCAGCATCCCAGATGCTGCTCTTTTGAGCTGCAAAATTCCATAAAAAATCCCCACCAAGCTAGGCTTGGTGGGGACTTGGAGCGAGTAGATTGTAGCTAACCGGGGTGAGAGAGGGAGCTACAACAAGGCGGTAGAGCGGGCGCACGTCCGGCCAATTGTAGCTAACCGGGGTGAGAGAGGGAGCTACAACGCCTTTGGAGCCATGAGGGCGTTCTCCTGGATTGTAGCTAACCGGGGTGAGAGAGGGAGCTACAACCTGGCCAGCAAGGTATCCTACAGCGGAACAATTGTAGCTAACCGGGGTGAGAGAGGGAGCTACAACC
>WREK01000142.1 GCA_009779355.1 Betaproteobacteria bacterium
GGAACCCCTGCATAACCCCAATACTGGATTGCTTCGCTTCGTTTGCAATGACAGTATTGGTTGAATCCATTGACCTTTCTGCTCAGTCATTGCGCGGATCAAAGCGACGAAGCAATCCAGAAAAAGGGTTGTGCAGAGTTTCCCTAAGATAAACTTATCCACAGCCGCTGCAATGACGCACGGCTAATGTGCCTGCTCAAAATTCGACCGGTACGGACAGAGCGTTGTCAATTGACAGTGTTGTTGTTGGGCTTCGCTTCGCTCACCCCAACCTATACAGTATATGCCAAACAGGCGCAATCGCCATGAGGATGGAACGGGAAGTTATGCAGATGCTGCTACCGGTCGCGCTTCTTCGCTTCCTGGCTGCTTTGTTGCGGCAAAAAAGTCGAAGAACTTGGATGCTTTGATAATTTCCTCGCGTACTTTCGCTTCGTCTCCGAGCGCCTGCATGCTCTCGCGGATCGCGAGCGCCTCTTTCAGATGCCCTGCCTTGCAATAATAGAGGATCATGTTGACGGACGCCTTGGCGCGTAGCAACCGTATCGCTTCCGAATCCCCGTAAGTCGTCAGGCTTTCAAACAATTCACGCGCTTCGTCGAAATCTCCCGCCTTCGCATAGCCGTTGATCAGGCTGATCAGCGCCAAGGCTTTTGGATTTCGGTATTCTTCCGCCTCCTCGAAGGCCAGCGCACCTTCGAACATCACCCTGGCCCGTACGAGTTCTCCTGCCTTGCACAGTCCCCCAACCAGATAGACCGAAGCTGCGGCGCGGCAATGCCGGACATCTTCCGATTCCCCCAAGGTATTCATGATCAGGAATACCGGGGAGGCTTCGTCGAACATCCCTGCCTCGCAATAGATGCGAATCAAGTTTGTCGCTACTTCGGCGCGTTCATGGCAGAACATGCCCGCATTTCCGAGGCTGTTCATGTGCTCGTAAATCTTTTGCGCAGCGCTGAGCTGTCCTTTGTTGAAGCATGCCACCAGGTTTACGGCGGTTCGCATGTAGAGCGGGGCGTCTACATCGGTCAGGCGGCAGTTTAGTAACCGTGTCTTGATCCAGGTCGGGTCGGCCGAAAAATCCTGTCCGCAGCACTCGAAAAAGTAGGCTACTTCGGGAGAACAGGTTTCCCATGCTTTGACGATCAGGGCGCGCATCTCATCATCACCGATGCGCATGTCTTCCGGGATGCCGTCCTGCTTCATATCGTCCAGGATGAAACTCTCTCCAAGCAGTTCCGGTTCGACAGGGCATGGATAGAAAATGCCCTCTTCGCCGTTCGCAGCATATCCCAGGCCGGAATTCCACAAGGCATGGTTCTTGTCCAGGTCGCAAGCGCCAAGCCTGCCGCCTGTCAGGGTAGAGAGCGCCAGGATTCTCATGGCCTGCGCGGCGCTTTCTTCTCCGGCAAGCCGCAATATGCGGCCATATCCGTTTTGAAGCGCCAGTTTCAGTACGTCCTGCTGGGTAAATGCGAATTCCGCACCACCGTCTGTGGTCATCGCTGTAGCCAGCAGCATGGTAAACAATGGCCTCTGGTCACTATCCACGGAACACAGTTTTTCCAGAAAAACATCGGAAGTGGCGCAAGGCTCATCCAAAACATCGTCGGTGTTTTTCCATACATCCTGCGCAATCCGGAACAGCCCTTTCGGCGTCACGGGGGGCAGCGGCGTTGGTTTTTCCCTGAAATGCAGGGAAGAATCCACGCACATATCTCTGTACCAATCCCTGTCCAACTGCTGGTATTCCCGTTCCAGCAAAAGTAAGCGCACATGGAATGGGCCGAAATCTCCCTGTTCCGCTTTGGTAACGAGAAGTTTGATGATTTCGGCAACATTGAAACGGTGCCGGACATCCTCGCCATCCTGCCATCCTGTGCAGAGACGGGAGTCGTCATTGTAATGCCTGGATGCCCGGTCGAATATCAACAGGGTATGCTGTTCGGGTTTCCAGTCCTTCCACGTCGAGAAAGGTGTCCCTGTAAGGTTCAGGAACCCTGCTTTCCAGGCTGAAGCGTCTTCGTCCGAGACCGGTTTGATTTCGACCGGCTCAGCGGTTTCGTCCGTGAAACAGAATTCCGCTTTGCCCGTTTTCAGCGCCCTACAGAACTCAAGCGCCGCACGGCTTTTTCCCGATCCCGCTTTTCCGGTGATCAGCCACCATGACAAAGCCTGCGGGGCACGGTAAAACGCTTCGAAATCACGCCAAAGAGTCTCGTCCATGACGTAACGCGTTGCTCTTTCGGAGAAATGAAACTCCTGGAACAATCCCGGCTGTTTATTGTAATGATCAAAGTCCAATAAAACTGGTTCAGGCGATGGCGGGCGGGCGGCAGTCTTTGTCCCAAAGATCTGCCCCGCTACATTTCTGATCCAGCCAAGCACATTGAGTGAAAATCCCATTTTCATTCCCCCGTACCGTGCAAAAACCAAAGCAGATAAAAATATGAAACATCTTTTTAGCCACCCGGCACCCGTTACGAGGATCGTGCCTAATAACACATAATAATTCAAGTTTTGCGAATAAAACTATCACACTTTAGTACATAGTCGGCCTTTATCCGACGGGCGGCAGGCGGCCCGATTTGCTCCGGGCGTTCATGCCTGCGACAATCATGACTTTCTTTATGCGACAGACCATGACTGATCACGACGCTGCTTTGCGGGACGAAAACCATATTATTGCTGAGCGCCGCGAAAAGCTCGCCCAGTGGCGCGCTGCGGGAGGCGCATTCCCGAACGATTTTGCGCGCGAAAACACGATCGGCAAGCTCGACAGACTATATGCGGGCAAAGACCACGAAACGCTGGAAGCGGCTCCCGTTGAAGTCAAGGTTGCCGGACGGATCATGCTCAAGCGTGTCATGGGCAAGGCGAGCTTCGTCACTATCCAGGATTTGTCCGGCAAGCTTCAGCTTTATGTGGGGCGCGACATGCTTGGCGACGAAGTCTATGCCGACTTCAAACGCTGGGACATCGGCGACATCGTCGGTTGCGTCGGTACGCTGTTTAAGACCAAGACGGGCGAACTGACCGTCAAGGCCGAGACGCTGCGGTTGCTCACCAAGAGCCTGCGCCCCTTGCCCGACAAATTCCACGGCTTCACCGACACCGAATCCAGATACCGGCAACGTTACATCGACCTCATCATGAGCGAGGAGTCGCGTCTCGCTTTCGTTACCCGCAGCCGACTGGTGCAATCGATCCGCAACTACATGTGCGGCCACGGTTTCCTCGAAGTCGAAACGCCCATGATGCACCCCATTCCGGGCGGGGCCACGGCCAAACCCTTCGTGACCCATCACAACGCCCTCGATATGGCGCTCTACCTGCGCGTTGCGCCCGAGCTTTACCTCAAGCGGCTGGTTGTGGGCGGTTTCGAGAAAGTCTTCGAAATCAACCGCAATTTCAGGAACGAAGGCTTATCGCCACGGCACAACCCCGAGTTCACCATGATGGAGTTTTACGAAGCCTACGCGAATTACCGGACACTGATGGATTTCACTGAAGGGTTAATCCGCCAGTCCGCGCGCGAGGTGCTTGGTACCGAAACTTTCGTTTATCAGGGGCGCACGCTTGATTTCTCCAAGCCCTTCGCCCGGTTCACCATTACCGAAGCAATCCGCAAACACCATCCCGGTTTTACCGAAACGCAATTGATCGACCCTGCCTGGCTTACGCAAAAGATCCGGGACTTCGGCGAAAAGGTCAAACCGGGTGGCCTTGGCAGCCTGCAACTGCAACTTTTTGAAGCCTCGGCGGAAGCCGAACTGTGGGAACCCACTTTCATTATCGACTACCCGGTCGAAGTTTCGCCGCTGGCCCGTGGTTCCGACGATAACCCTGATATTGCCGAACGTTTCGAGCTTTTCATCACGGGCCGCGAAATTGCTAACGGCTTTTCGGAGCTTAACGACCCCGAAGATCAGGCCGCCCGCTTCCGTGCCCAGGCGGCAGCCAAGGATGCAGGCGACGAGGAAGCCATGTACTACGATGCCGACTATATCCGCGCGCTCGAAATCGGCCTGCCTCCTACAGGTGGTTGCGGCATTGGCATCGACCGTCTGGCGATGTTGCTCACCGATAGCCCTGCGATTCGTGACGTCATCCTGTTTCCGCAAATGCGCGCTGAATGAGCGCTGGCCGGGCGGAAAACCGGCTTGATTCAGAAAGGAGATCGAATATGGAGACCATCACTACACCAGAAGTCCCCGCCATGCGGCCGGATGAAATTGCGGCGCTGGAACGCCTGCTTGCCATTGCCTGCGCAAACAATCCTGCTGGAAGCATGCTACAGGGTAGCACCCATCAAAGCATGATCGTCGCGGACTTCCTGTTGTCCTGGTGGGATTCCATAAACTGCGGCCATTTCGACATCACGAGCCTTTGGGCGATCGATGCCGTGATCGTAGCCGACATGCAGACCGTTTTTGGCATGATTGCCCGTGTCCGTGTGTATCCTGATGTGCTGGGTTACGAAGAACAGTTCAAGTCGATCATGAACGGCTGGCGGCGAGCGTAACCGCAGGGCTATGTCTGAGTAGTGGCGCCTCTTTACCCTCTCCCTACCCACTTCCGCACATTCCAAAACATCCTCATCCACGGCGAAGCATCCGGGCTTTGGTCGAGCAGCCATTGGGGGGACCAGGACATTTGGAGCGTGCGGGCGGTGCGCTCGGGGTGGGGCATCATGATGGTGAAACGCCCGTCCGGGGTGGTGAAGCCGGTGAGGCCCTCGGGGGAGCCGTTGGGGTTGGCGGGGTAGAGCCTTGCCGCCTCACCCCGGTTGTCGATGTAGCGCATCGCGGCCAGCGCAGCATCCTGCTTGGAGCCGTCCCGGAAAACGGCCCGTCCTTCGCCGTGGCTTACGACGATGGGCATGCGGCTGCCTGCCATCCCGGCAAGGAAGATGGAAGGGGTCATCAGCACTTCCACCATCGAAAAACGCGCTTCGAACTGTTCGCTACGGTTACGGTGAAAGCGCGGCCAGTTTTCAGCGCCGGGGATGATGGGGGCAAGGTGAGCCATCATCTGGCATCCGTTGCAGACCCCTAGCGCAAAGGTATCTGGCCGGGCAAAGAAGGCTTCGAATTGCTCACGCAGCCCTGCATTGAAGAGGATGGATTTCGCCCAGCCCTGCCCCGCGCCAAGCACGTCGCCGTAGGAGAAGCCGCCACAGGCGGCAAGGCCACTAAATTGCGCAAGGTCGCGCCGGCCCGATTGCAGGTCGGACATGTGCACATCGACGGCATCGAAC
This sequence comes from Betaproteobacteria bacterium, assembly GCA_009779355.1. GTDB lineage: Bacteria > Pseudomonadota > Gammaproteobacteria > Burkholderiales > Rhodocyclaceae > WRNU01. Next base: position 5,264 of record WREK01000142.1, read on the forward strand.
CCTGCGCGCGTGAAGGCCGCTGCCATTTCAAGCTGTGAGTTGACGCCCTGCTCGCGCAGGATTGCGACCCTTGGGCGCACGCCGGTCGCGATGAAGGGGGCGGCGATGTTTTCCCGGACATCAAACGTGAGGCTTACTTCAGTCCCAGGGTCGGCGGCGTCAGTGAGTGAGTCGAATTCTTCCTGTACGCATTCGGCGTCGTCGCGCAGGCGGGCGATCTGATAGCCGACTTCCGACCAGGCGCGGAGCCACTCTGCACGCCGCGCGGAAAGCACCAGGCGGGCGTTGCGGCGGAAACGGATTTCGTCCTTGTCGTTCGGCTCCCCGATGAAGTGGTAGTCCAGCCCTGCCCCGTTCAGGATGGCGCCGACCTTTGAGCGGTCGCGGCGGCGGATTTGCACCACGGCGCCGAGTTCTTCGGCAAAGAGCGCCCCAAACAGGCGGTCGTCGAAGCGGCCCTTGAGCAGTTCCGGGTTTTTGTCGAGGCCGTCGGCGTCGTTCATAGCGTTGTCATAACACACGGTATCGAGCATTAATGACAGGCCGCATCGGCTGGCGAAGGCCATTTCGCAGACGGTGGCGAACAGGCCGCCGTCGCCACGGTCGTGGTAGGCGAGGATCAGGCCGTCACGGCAAAGCTGGCGAACCGCAC
>WREK01000143.1 GCA_009779355.1 Betaproteobacteria bacterium
ATCTGCATACCTGGAATGGCGGACAACACGCCGCCGGATGATGGCCAAGTTCTCTTCAGATGTGGGTGCAATATTTCGTGCTGCCGCTTCATAGTGTCATGGCAAACAGGTGCAATCGCCCTGGCAGGATGGGTAGAGCGTAGAGAAACCCATCATTTACCACAAATCAATATTGCGATGGGTTTCGCTACGCTCTGCCCATCCTACGCGTACTTAGCAGGGTGCTCAAAAACTATTTTTCCAGATGCCAGAGTCCACAAGACAGGTGAATAACCGCGATGACCTCTATGTGGCTGTCACAGCCGCCGGGGCAATCTCGTTTCGCTACAACTACTCGATCCACGACCGACCTCAGTTCCAGGGTGTCCAAATGCGGTAAAGTGTTCACCTATCCGTTCAGTTTTCAGTGTGACGCAACTGTCCATGAATCAACGTATCGGCTATGCCCGCGACTACAGGATATCCAGGACGACGATTTATAAGCATTGCGGCGTAGTGCAGCCGCGCCAAGATTGAGAGAACATAACAACATGCCAAATGCAAAAATCTCCCCGCCATCTGGCGTGGAGCGAATTCAGCGGCCCGAGCCGCTTCAACTGCGCGGCTCGACGCTTTTTGAGGGGGATGCTCTGACCGTGTTACGCCGCCTGCCGGCCGGGTCTGTGCGATGCGTGGTCACGTCGCCACCCTATTGGGGGCTGCGTGACTATGGCATTGAGGAACAAATCGGCCTTGAAGGCACCATGCCCCAGTTCCTGCATCGACTGGTGGCAATCTTTGCCGAGGTCAAGCGTGTGCTGACCGATGACGGAACTCTTTGGCTGAACATTGGCGACGGCTACACGAGCGGCAATCGCGGCTACCGTGCCCCGGACAAGAAGAATTCGGCCCGTGCGATGGATGTTCGCCCCGACACTCCCGAGGGCTTGAAGCCGAAGGACTTGATCGGCATTCCGTGGCGACTGGCGTTCGCATTGCAGGATGATGGCTGGTATCTGCGCAGTGATATTGTCTGGCATAAGCCGAACGCCATGCCCGAGAGCGTCAAGGATCGCCCGGCTCGCTCGCATGAGTTCCTATTCATGCTTACCAAGTCGGAGAAGTATTTCTACGACTGGCAGGCCGTGCGAGAGCAGGCAGACGGTGGCGGCCTGCGCAATCGCCGCTCAGTCTGGCATGTGAACACCAAGCCTTTCGCTGGCGCTCATTTCGCCACCTTCCCGCCTGACCTGATCCGGCCTTGCATCCAGGCATCGACCGAGCCGGGTGATTACGTGCTTGATCCGTTCTTTGGGTCGGGAACGGTGGGGCTTGTGTGCCAGGAGGAAAGCCGACAGTACGTTGGAATCGAACTCAACCCTGAATATGTGACCTTGGCGGCTGGTCGCCTGCAAGGGCAGGACAGCAACGTGATAAGGATCGCTGCCGCATGACGGCCGCCAAGAAAATCAACTTCCCGCCGCCAAAGCTACAACTCGGCTTTGCCTTTGCCCTCAAACGATTCAGAGGCGTCTATCTGCAAAATGCGCTGCTGGAAACAGTGCGTGACATGGACATTGCCGAGTTGGACAAACAGCTTGCCGAGTATGTACCGGCGGCCGACCTGGCAACGCTTGCGAAGTACGGCTTGCGGGCTGAACTGTTGTTTGCCGTGCCGGTCGTGCTTGAGAAGAACCCCTACCTGTTGGGCTATTACCGGCTGCTGATGGGCTACAGCCAGAAAGAGTTTTACGGTAGCGACAAGGGTTTCGGCGTTGGCTACTTCAAGGGCATGGAGCAAAAAGGCAAGGCCAGCAAGGCCGCCGCCACCGACCTTCCCGACTTGTGTGCTGCCTTCTGCGAAACAGCATCGGCGCTGCTGGCCGGTGTCAGCCACCTGCGTGTCAGCCGCGAGTTGCTGGACGACCTTACCCTTTTGACCGTTGGCCCGCAGCTTCGTGGAGGTGCCAACAATCAGCGCGGAACAGATGGAATCGTCCTGGTGTTCGAGATCATTCGGGAGATCGTCGCCCATGCCGCCGCCGAGGTGCGGGAAAGTGCCATTGAGGTGAACAGCGCCACAGGCCGGCCCTTCCTGATCGAGTTCGCGCCAGACCCAGACATCATCATCCGCGAAGAGATGGCGCATCAGCATTACCGTAATGTGGTCGCCATCGAGGTCAAGAGCGGAACGGACGTGTCCAACATCCACAACCGCATCGGTGAGGCCGAGAAGAGCCACCAGAAGGCGCGGCAGCGCGGTTTTACCGAGTGCTGGACAGTCGTAAACGTTGCCCGCCTGGACATGGTAAAGGCCCGCAGTGAATCACCATCGACCGACCGCTTCTACTCGCTCACTGCCCTCTCGCTCAGGGCCGGCGACGAGTACGACGATTTTCGTCGTCGGGTGCTGTCACTTACGGCGATCCCGGCAGCGCCCACGATGCTCAATTGCGATGGATAGAGCGCAACGAAACCCATCCTACACTCACTTACGCTTCCTGAACATGCAGGGCAGCAATTGCAGCCTTCGGGTCGGTAGCGACTATCTTCAATAGCGCACGTGCCGGACCGGAGGGAACCGTCCTTTTCTGTTCCCAGTTCTCCAGTGTGCGTTTTGATACCCCGATGAGCCGCGCGAATTCGGCTTGTGAAACAGAAGCCGATTCACGCAAGGCTTTCACGTCCGGCGTTTCTATACGATGCTCCTTTACGTCAGGAACATCCTCGCCACGCATGTAACGCCCAGCATCACGGATGCTTTGCATCAAGTGACCGAATACCGTTTCATCCATTTCCAAACTCCTTCCGAACCAGCTTGACCAACTCCTTCATCTGCTTATCGCTCAAAGTATCCATAACGTTCTTCGGGTAAGCGAAAATCAACAAGCACAAAGAAGTCGATGCGTGCCAGTAGTAAATTACCCGCGTACCGCCGCTCTTTCCGCGCCCAGAAAATGCCAAACGCATCTTCCGCAAATCTTCGTCGGAAAAGGACAGCAGTTTTTGAAAGAGTGACAGTTCAACGAAGAGCATGATTAAATACTATACGCTTAAAGCGTATAGTACAACTTCAATGATTTGAACTGTGACAACATTTTCTGCCCAAACACTCACCCCTCCTCCCCGGCATCCCCATTTCCAAACTGCATCATGTGCAGCTTCGCGTAATGCCCGCCTGCGGCAAGCAGTTCTGCGTGGGCGCCGCGTTCAACGATACGGCCACGATCCATCACCAGGATCAGGTCGGCCCGTTCGATCGTCGATAGCCGGTGGGCAATGACCAGCGTGGTGCGGCCACAAGTAGCGCGTTCGAGTGCATTCTGGATGTGCCGTTCGGATTCGCTGTCGAGCGACGAGGTTGCTTCGTCGAGAATCAGGATGGGGGCGTTCTTGAGCAATGCCCTGGCAATCGCCAGCCGCTGGCGCTGGCCGCCCGAGAGCGTGACGCCGTTTTCGCCGATCAGGGTATCGAAACCCTGCGGCAGTTTGTCGATGAATTCGCGCGCGTTGGCCGCTTCGGCGACACGTTCCACCTCGCCCCTCGAAGCGGCAGCGAGTTCGCCATAGGCGATGTTTTCCGCCACAGTGCCGTTGAAAAGCGTCACCTGCTGGGTGACGAGGGCGATATGGCGGCGCAGGTTGCGCAGGGTGTAATCGGCAACATTGATGCCGTCGATCAATATCTGACCGTGCTCGTGCGAGTAGAAGCGTGGGATCAGGCTGGCAAGCGTCGATTTCCCACTGCCGGAGCGGCCTACGAGGGCCACCATCTGGCCGGGCGCAATCTCGAAATTCAGGCCGTCGAGCACTTTTTGTTCATGACCAGGATAGCTGAAGACGAGATCGGCTACAGCTATACAGCCTTTCACCTGTTCACGTTCGATGATCCCGGTGTCACGCTCGGCTGGCTCGTCGAGTTGGCTGAAAACGCTTTCGGCCCCGGCCACGCCCTTCTGGATGGTCGAATTGGTTTCCGACAACTGACGGATCGGTTTGGGCAGCAATGCCGCCGCTGTGATATAGGCCACGAGTTCGCCAGGACTCGATTCGCCGCGCAGCCACAACACCAGGAACAGCACCCCGGCCATTGCCGTATGGATGATCAGTTGCAGAAGCGGCGTGTAGGTTTCCACCGTTCTGATCATGTTCAACTGCTTTTTCGTGTTGTCGCGGCTGGCTTGCAGGAAGCGCGCCGATTCGTATTCCTCCCCCCCAAAACCGCGCACGACCCTGTAGCCATGGATGGTTTCGGAAGCAACGTGGGTAACGTCCCCCATTGCGGCCTGTATCTTGTGGGCCTGCTTGCGGAACTTGCGGCTGGCCTTGCCGACCAGCAGGCCGAGCAGCGGCATGATGGCCACCATCACCAGGGTCAGCTTCCAGTTCATCCACAATAGATAGCTGAAGAGGAAAATCGTCGTCAGCCCTTCGCGGATCACGACCTTGATTGCCTCGGTCGCCGCCCCCGTGACCATCGTGACATCGAAAGTGATGCGTGAAACCAGGTGGCCGGAGTTGTGGTTGTCGAACCAGGAATTCGGCAACAGCAGCAATTTATCGAACAGGGCCAGCCGCAGGTCATGCACCAGCCCGAGCGAAACCCTGGCCAGAAAAAAGTTGCCCAGGAAAGACCCCCCCCCCTGCCAGATGGCAATGGCGACAATCATCACCGGAATCGCCATCAGGTCGAGGCTGCCCAGGATTGGTACTCCTTGCAAAACGCCCTTGTCCACGCCAACGAGGCTATCGACGAAATATTTGAGCGCCCCGGCCAGCATCGGTTGCCCGGAAGCAAAGATGATGAAACCGATAATGCTGATGAAAAACAGCCCCAGGTAAGGGCGTACATAGCCGAGAAGGCGGAAATAGGTTTTCAAGCTGGAAGTGGCGGGCATTCAGGGTTGCTCAGTTTCTTCTTTGGATAAATAGAGGTTGTTCCTGCAAGCGTTCAAGCAACCGGCGCATCGCAGTCCCACGATGGCTGAGCACGTTCTTATGCGCAGGGTCGAGTTCGGCGGCACTTTTCCCCAGTTCCGGCAACCAGAAAAGTGGATCGTAGCCGAAACCGCCCTCGCCGCGTGGGGCATCGAGAATAAAACCGTGCCATTGCCCATCGGCAATCATGGGGCAGGGGTCGTCAGCATAACGGACGAGGACGAGGCAGCAGTAATACCAAGCGTTCCGCCCGCTTTCCGGCACGTTCGACAATTGTTCGAGCAAAAACTGATTGTTGCGTTCATCGGACTTGGGTTCCCCGGCAAAACGCGCCGAATGCACTCCGGGCGCTCCGCCAAGCGCCGTAACGCACAGGCCGGAATCGTCCGAGATGGCGGGCAGGCCGGTGACGGCGGCGGCGTGGCGCGCCTTGGCAAGCGCGTTTTCGATGAAGGTGAAATGCGGCTCTTCGGCCTCCTCCACGCCAAGCTGGGCCTGTGGGACGATTTTCAGCCCAAGCGGCGCAAGCAGGGTTTGCATCTCGATCGTTTTCTTGGCGTTATTGCTCGCCAGCACCAGTTTGCGGCTCATGGCAGGCTCGTGGCGAGCGCGGCGCGCTGGCAGGCGACGATCTGATCGATGCCACGGGAGGCAAGGTCGAGCAGGGTATCGAGTTCGCCCCGCGAGAACGTCTGCCCCTCGGCGGTTCCCTGTACTTCAACGATACCGCCGGAGGCCGTCATGACCACATTCATATCGGTGTCGCAGGCGGAATCTTCGGCGTAATCGAGGTCAAGCACGGGAACGCCCTGGACGATGCCGACCGACACCGCCGCGACCAGTTCGAACTGCGGATGGACGGCAAGCCGACCACTGGTCACCAGCCGGGCGAGCGCGTCATGTACCGCCACACAGGCCCCCGAGACGGACGCGGTGCGGGTTCCGCCGTCGGCCTGGAGTACGTCGCAATCCACGATGACCTGGCG
>WREK01000144.1 GCA_009779355.1 Betaproteobacteria bacterium
AAACCTATGTCTACAAGGCCAAAAATGGCCGAAAACTACCTTGTAAAGCTGCTTTTCGGACTGATTTTGACCTGTCTTGTGGACTCTGGCATCTGAAAAAATAGTTTTTGAGCACCCTGTTAAATTTGCATCAAACACTTTTCTGAAAAAATACAAAAATAGTTGCAAGAAATGTAAGAATTGATATCTAATTCTGCTATCGGAAGTGTTCCGAGGAACTCATGGACTGGGTTTGTGCGATTTTGTCGTTTGGGCAACTTCTCTGCCTTGCCGTGGAACCACTGCTTTGTCCTTGAGTTGGAAACGGGTTTTGGAAGGTTGTATTCACAATGATGGGTTTGGGAGTAAAGGTGCAACCATGGTCATTCTCTTGACGCCAGGCAAAGAGCAGGACGGTTCATTGTTTGCAGCGTGGTATTGTAAAAGGCGGGTTGGGGAAATCATCCAGGACGTCGCCTCCCACGAAGATGTGTGCGCGCTGGCCGCACTGGAAGGGTGGAGCCGCTACAAAGATTTCGGCGCCCTGTGGAACGTGAGCGGTGGGCGGACTGCCGAGTGCCCTCATTGGTTCATGTTCGACCCGCTATTGCAGCAGTGGCTCCATGCGTCCCGCCCGCACAGTTTGAGCGAGTTTTCGCCATTGTTGGCTACGTTGGCGCTGAAAGTGCCGCCAATATCCTGATTGTTTTTGCCAAGCCAATGCCCTTGTCAACTGCAATCACGAAAACAGGGAACGGTTATGTGAAGCATTCATCGTAAAACTGATTACGGTTTGGAACCCCGCCCTTCAGGGCGGAAAGACGAACCTCGGCTCGAAGAGGCGGGGTTTCGGCAAGTCTTTGGAAGGGGTACAAACCCCTTCCAAAAGTTGGTTAAACCGGCCTGAAAGCCGGTTCTGAATAGTTGTTCTATTGGATGGCTGTAGCCGAAGAAGAATTGAAACTGAAACTGGAACTGGAACTGGAACTGGAACTGGAACTGGAACTGGAACTGGAACTGCGATCATGAAAACATTGTTGCCATTGGCCTGTGCGTTCCTTGTCTGCACCGCGACGGCGCAGGTGCCTGTGCCGTTGCTTGACCCGCCCGGCGGGGATGCCATGGCAGGCCATACGCCTATTCCAAACTGGGGGACAGTTGCGCCGCTCCTGAAAGAAGCTGCCGAATGCCGACGTACCGTGGCGGGGACTCCCGCGCTACGTGCCTTGCTCCCCACAAATGGCGCGGAAGGGTTGCAAATCACTGTTCCAGCCGACTTTGCCGTGTTCGGCATGCCAGTGCAGGGCGTGACCATCACAAAGAATGGTACAGCGGCCATGGTCATGGCGCATCCTGCGACCGCGCGGGACAAAGTCGCCGCAGCCGCCCCCGCAGCGCCCGTTGGCCACCTCTCCGTCGAGGAAAGGTTGCCGCTTATCTCAGATGTCATTTGCGCCACTGGCGGCAAACAAACCCATATCGGGCAGGACAGGGGCAGCCCTTTCCCCTGATGTTATGATATTGACACTTACGGCATTTGTTGTTGCCTGTCTCTGGCTTATATTTATGCGCTACATACTCCGGAAAAAGTGGGGATTCTGACCATGCAACGCAAACATATCGCAACCCTTTTCGCCATTGTATTTGTCAGTTCTGCCCTGGTGGCACATGCCGAATTCAAGATCACGGGTGAGTCGTCACCTGATGCCCCTGGCCTAACCGGGCATGGCGCTGTGCCCGCTGTGGCGCCTGCCTCCGCTTCTGTGAACCCGACGCCGACCGACTTAAGGCGGTTGGAAGCAGAGTTGAAAGGGTTGCGCGCGGATTATGATCGCGTTGCCCAGGAATTGGCCCATCTCAAAAAGGATTTTGCAATTCTGAAAGAAAACGCAAAAACCGATAGAGATACGGCGCAAAAAAGCGCTGACAACCTGGCGGCACCCCCACGTTCCCGGCCCGTGAAAGAACCGGAGCCTGCGAAACTCGAACCGCTAAAGGAGCGCCTGCGCTACACCGTGCCATTTGGGGCATACAGCCAGGAGTTCAATCCCACGGAAAAGGCGGCCAATGAGATGATCCAATATGCGAAACGTGCAGACCGGGTGGTCGTGACCGGCTATACAGCTGGTAACCCGTCGCCGTCCAACGAGCAGGTGGCGATTAACCGCGCCTTTGCGGTCAGGCGTTTCTTGCTCGGTAACGGTATCCCTTCGGACAAGATTTCGGTAGGCGGCGGTTCAGGCAAGCACATTGCCGACGATTCCACGCCAGAGGGACGCATCAAAAACCGGCGTGTCGAGGTTGATTTTCTGCCGGCTATGTAATCGGGATATACGGTCATGCAAGGGGGCGTCGATCAGGCCTTGCCTGTTCCTGATCTGCTTGCCCTTGAGAAAACGTGTCGCGGTGCGCCCGGCCCCCTTCGCCCAGTCCCGTTTGTAGGATGAACTGCCTTGCTGTGTCAACCGGAACGGAAAATACCCGCAGCCGGGCAAGCGCCGCGCCGACCCAGTCCTGGCCTACCGCCTCATACGAAAGCATTGACTGTAAAACCAGGATCGGGACGCAGTGTTTGGCGTGGCCGTCCACGAAAAAGGCTGCGCACCAGTCCGGGATCAACATTTCCGTTTCTGCGTGCGTCTCAAGCGAAAAGGGCAGTGCCAGCAGCCCTGGCATTTGCCTGATTGTTTCGCTCATCATGCTGTTTGTGCACCAGTACGAGACAGCGCTGAGTTCTCCGACGCCAATTGGGATGAGGGCCAGCACACGTCCATTGTCCCGGTCGAAATAGATTGCAGGGGCGAGTTCGACCGGTACGCCCTCGTCGGAGAGCGTTGCATCTTTGATTGGGATTTTGTGCAGAAAATACGAAAACATTGCATATGCGTCGAACGCGGCCGGGATATCTTGCCGGACATGACGTGATTTTTTCGCCATGATTGAAATGAAAGCGTTTTCCTCCGTCCCTAGCGCAGCGTCCGCCAGTGTTTGCAGGTAGGTCAAGGTGTCCATTTCACATCCGTTCCAAGTATTCCGTTTCGATACTTCCGTTTTAGGGGAACGCTACGCCGCGCAGCAAACCCCAACGTATGTGGGCAAAAATATAACGGCACACTGGGGTTCGCAAGCTCACCCCATCCTATGCGGGAGAAACAGAGCATGCTGTATTCATAAATCGGGCAAGCTATGTTGCGCTCTGCCTATTCCCGTGTTTATGCAAATAAAATAAAACTCAGTCCCAGTGTTTCCACCATTCCGTCGTGCCTTTCGAGAAATACCTGCTACTGGGGAAGTTTTGCCGCAGTACGCGCTCGGCATCGTCCCGCAGGGTGTTTAGTCCGAGTTTGTCGTAGCTGGCGACCAGCAGGAACAGCGCTTCTTCGTGAGACGGGGCGTTCGGGTATTGCATGATGACTGACTGAGAGCGATTGGCAGCGGCGATGTAGGCGCCGCGCTTGTAGTAGTAGCGCGCAACGTGGATCTCGTGGGAGGCAAGTGAATTCACCAAGTATTGCATGCGTAGCCGGGCATCGGCGACGTATTTGCTGTCTGGGAAACGTTCAACGAGTTCACGGAAAGCGTAGAACGCGTCGAGCGAAGCGCGTGGATCCCGTTGCGTCAGGTCTTTATTGAGCACGTTGCCCAGGACGCCAAGGTCTTCGTTGAAATTGGCCAATCCTTTCAGGTAGTAGGCATAGTCAACATCGCTGTGGTTGGGATGCAGTTTGATGAACCGGTCGGCAGAGAGAACCGCCAGATCCGGCTCTTTCGACTTGTAGTAAGCGTAAGCGGTGTCGAGCTGCGCCTGTTGGGCATAGCGCCCATAGGGATAACGCGCTTCGAGCTTCTCGAACAGCTTGATTGCCTGATCGTAGCCTCCGCCGTTCATCAAGGATTTCGCCTCGGAATAGATTTTTTGCGCGTCCCAGTTGGCTGTTTCGTCTTCGGGTGCGCTTTTGCAGCCAAGCAGGGTCAGGGCGGCGGCCAACGCAACATAGCGCGCCAATTTTCCCGTTACACTTCCGAGCATGAATGTCATCGAAAACTCGCGATTGAATTGAATAAACCGTCAAATTATAGCTCCGGCTTGACCAATGCGGACGTGATTCCGTCGGGCTGTGCTGGATTGCGACTGGATCAGGCGCTGGCTCGGCTGTTTCCCCAGTATTCACGCAGCCGTTTACAGGCATGGCTGCGCGAGGGGCGCATCCGTGTCGATGGTCAGGTGTCTGATGTCCGCAGGAAGGTTTATGGCGGCGAGCGGCTGGAAATGGAGATTGCGCCGGAGGCGCTCGACGTCCTGGAGGCGGCAGCGGCCGAGGATATCGCGCTGTCCATCGTTTTCGAGGATGAAGCCTTGCTGGTGCTTGATAAGCCTGCCGGACTGGTTGTGCATCCGGGCAACGGCAACCGGAGCGGAACCATGATGAATGCCCTGCTTCATCACGCCCCGGCGCTGGCCGGGGTGCCGCGCGCGGGCATTGTGCATCGGCTGGACAAGGACACCAGCGGCCTGGTGGTAGTGGCAAAGACGCTGGCAGCACAGACCAGTCTGGTTCGGCAGTTACAGGCACGCACGGTCGGGCGGCGCTACCTGGCGCTCGTGCACGGCGCACTTACCCGTGGGGGTGAAGTCCATGCGCCGATTGCCCGTCATCCGGTACAGCGCACGAAAATGGCCGTGACCGGGGGAGGGCGTGTCGCGCTGACTCGATACAGGGTGCGCGAACGCCTGAATGCGGTGACACTGGCCGAATGTCGGCTGGAGACGGGCCGGACGCATCAGATACGGGTACACATGGCCCACATCGGCCATCCCCTCGTCGGCGACCCGGTGTATGGTCCCCGGCGCGTCGCCGACCCGCTGCTGGCGGGTTTTGCCCGTCAGGCGTTGCATGCGTTCCGGCTGGAGCTGGTGCATCCAGTGAGCAGTGAGACCATGCGCTGGCTCTCATCGCTTCCAGAAGATTTTTCATTCTTGCTGCGCGCTCTCGGTAGCCATAGCGTAGACGGGTTCGACATGGATGCAGACGGTGACTGAACAGAATCCTTTCCTTGTACCCGACTGGCCCCACCCATCCACGGTGCAATCGCTGGTGACGACCCGCTGCGGCGGGGCCAGCAAGCCGCCTTACGACGGATTCAACCTGGGGCTGCACGTTGGTGACGACCCGGCAGCGGTTGATGCCAATCGCGCCCGGTTACGGCAGCATGTGCCCGCTGAGCCGTTCTGGCTCGAACAGGTGCATGGCATCGACGTTGCGGTGGCCCGTGCGGGTGGCGGCGTGCCTGTTCGTGCCGATGCATCGGTGACGCGGGAAACGGGCGTCGTCTGCGCAATCATGACTGCTGACTGCCTTCCCGTTCTGTTCTGCGATGACGAAGGCACGGTGGTTGCCGCTGCGCATGCGGGCTGGCGCAGTCTGGCGGCTGGTGTATTGGAAGCGGCGCTTGCTGCGATGGACGTTGAACCGGGACGGGTCATGGTTTGGCTAGGGCCTGCAATCGGTTCGTCAGCCTTTGAAATCGGCGATGAAGTGCGTATGGCTTTTCTGGCGTCCGACCCTGGTGCGCAGGTGGCATTTGTGCCGCATGGGGCGGAAGGAAAATGGCTTGCCGATATTTTTACGCTGGCCCGTCGCAGGCTGATACAAACGGGGGTGAGGCAGGAGCGCATCTACGGTGGAGGCATTTGCACCGTTTCGGAGAGCGGGCATTTCTACTCCTACCGGCGCGATGTAGTGACAGGCCGTTTTGCTTCGATGGTTTGGCTCAATGCTAAGGATGGTCTGAATAAGTCGAGCGGTAAGTGTGCGCTGCGGATCGGGATGGGATGCAAGGCGCAAACCACAGCCATAGCCGTTGCTATGGCGAGGATTTGCAACGCCGCAGACCGCCCGAC
>WREK01000145.1 GCA_009779355.1 Betaproteobacteria bacterium
ATATGGTGGTGGTGGAAACCGCCGATGCCGTGCTGGTGACATCAAAAAGCAACGCCCAGAATGTCAAGAAGGTGGTTGAGCGCCTCAAGGCGGAAGGGCGCAGCCACGGCCATCATCACCGCAAGGTGTTCCGCCCTTGGGGGTGGTATGACTCCATTGACAGCGGGGATCGCTTCCAGGTCAAGCGCATCGTGGTCAATCCGGGGGCGACCCTGTCTTTGCAGATGCACCACCACCGTGCCGAGCACTGGATCGTGGTGCGGGGGACGGCCGAGGTGCAATGCGGTGAAGAGACCTTCCTTCTCAGCGAAAACGAATCAACCTATATCCCGTTGGGTGTCCGTCACCGCTTGAGCAATCCGGGGCGCGTGCCGCTTGAAATCATCGAAGTACAGTCCGGCAGTTACCTGGGCGAAGATGACATCATCCGTTTCGAGGATGTTTACGGGCGCTTGCCATGACCGTCCGTACCCGCTTCGCCCCCAGCCCAACCGGCTACCTGCACATTGGAGGTGCACGTACCGCGCTGTTTTCGTGGGCATATGCCCGCCATCACGGCGGCAGTTTCGTCCTGCGTGTTGAAGATACCGACCTCGCACGTTCCACGCCGGAGGCCGTACAGGCCATTCTCGACGGTATGGCCTGGCTTGGGCTGGAACACGATGAAGGGCCGTTCTACCAGACGCAGCGCATGGAGCGTTACGGGGAAGTGATCCGGCAGATGCTTGCTGCCGGTACTGCCTATTATTGCTATACCTCGAAAGAAGAACTCGATGCCCTGCGTGCTGCGCAGGAAGCACGCAATGAAAAGCCGCGTTATGACGGGCGCTGGCGGCCCGAGCCTGGCAAGGCGCTGCCGCCCCCGCCGGAGGGCGTGGAGCCGGTGGTGCGCTTCCGGAACCCGGCAGACGGCGTGGTGGCCTGGGATGACCTGGTCAAGGGACGGATCGAGATCAGCAATGCCGAACTGGACGATTTCATTATTGCCCGTGCAGATGGATCCCCAACCTATAACTTCTGCGTGGTGGTCGACGATTGGGACATGGGCATCACCCATGTCATCCGCGGGGATGACCACGTCAACAACACGCCACGCCAGATCAACGTGCTGGCAGCACTTGGCGCACCATTGCCGCAGTACGCGCACCTGTCGATGATCCTTGGCGGCGACGGGTCGAAACTCTCCAAGCGCCACGGCGCGGTGAGTGTGATGCAGTATCACGAGGACGGTTTTTTGCCGGAGGCGGTCGTCAATTACCTTGCGCGCTTGGGCTGGAGCCACGGCGACGATGAGTTTTTCAGCCGTGAACAGTTTGTCGAATGGTTCGGCCTCGACCGCATTACGCCCTCGGCAGCACGCTTCGATACGGACAAGCTGATCTGGCTCAATACGCAGTACATCAAGGCGGCAGACGTGAACCGCCTCGTGGAAGATGTTGGCGTCCGGCTGTTGAAGCGCGGCATCGACCCGCAAGTCGGCCCTGATCTCGCCGCTGTCGTGGCGCTCTACAGGGAACGCGTGGGCAGCCTCGTCGAACTGGCGGATGCTATCGCGCCATTCTGTCAATTGGGTGAAATTCCCGCCGACCTTGCCGAGAAGCATTTCACCGCTTCGGCACGGGAGGCGCTCGCAGCCCTTGAGGCACGGCTTGCCGTGCTGCCGGAGTGGGAAAAGGGCGCAATCAGTCAGGCGATCAAGGACGTGATGAAAGAGTGCGGCCTGAAAATGCCGCAAATCGCCATTCCCCTGCGGGTGGCCTTGCTCGGCGTAGAACATACGCCATCGATCGATGCCGTGCTGGAAGTGCTTGGGCGCGAGCGGATGCTGCAAAGGCTGGTGCAACTGCGCTGATCAATTACACACGTTTGCTTTCATCCGTTACCCGCGCCTTCGTCCCCGGCGTCTGACCGTTGCCAGGCCGGGTTGTAGAGTTCGGTGCGGTTGCGCCCTCCAGCCTTTGCGGCGTAAAGAGCCTCGTCGGCTCGGTGTAGCGGCACATCGGCGGTCATGTCATCGGGGCGTAAATCCGAGATGCCAATGCTGACCGTGCATGCGATGGCCGTGTTGCCGATATGGGTCGGATTGCTTTCGAAATTGCGCCGTAGCCGTTCGGCGAGTTCGCATGCGCCACCCGTACCGTCGCCGGGTAGCAGAATGGCGAATTCCTCGCCACCCAGGCGGCCGATGATGTCGCTACGCCGCACGGTCTGACGGACGATATGCACGAAGTGGCTCAACACGGCATCACCGGTAGCGTGCCCGTATTCGTCGTTGATGTGCTTGAAGAAATCGAGGTCGGTCATCAGGATCGATGCCTTTTCACCGTGACGGCGCTGACGCGCCAGTTCGGCGTCGAGCTGCTGGAGGAAGTGGCGGCGATTACTGACCCCGGTGAGCGAATCGGTAGTGGCCAATTGCAGCAGGGCTTCCTGGCGGTTGCGCTGTTCGGTGATGTCGTGAAAGACGATTACTGCGCCATTTCTTCGGCCATACTCAAAGATGGGCGTAATTGCCACCTTCGCAGGGAAGCGACTGTTGTCGCGGCGGGAAAGCCACTCTTCGGATTCGCGCGGCTTGCCATCTTCCACGGTTTGCATGAACGTCTTTTCCGGATCCGGTTGATTGTCTGAAACATGACGATAAAAAACTTCATGCGGATTCTTGCCCATGACTTCTTTAAGCTGAAAACCAAGCATGTTAAGCGCGGCACGGTTGATGAAAGTAATGCAGCCGTTCTTATCGACACCGCAGATGCCATCGGCGGCAGCATTAAGAAGCAGGGCATTGTGTTGCAGGAGGTTTTCGGCAATGGCCGTTTTTTGCTTTAGTTGGCGTTGCCATTCGCGGCGTAGTACGTACAGCAGCGCGATCAGGAAAATTTGGGCAATTATCCAGGCGGTTAATACATTGACAATAATTTTTGTATGCTTTTCTTTCTGTTGTTCGATCTGCTTCGTGATGTCGCGCCAGATCAGTACGGTTCCCGGTGGCCCAAATTGGGAATCGAACTGGCTTCGGTAATCGGTGAGCGTGAAGCTGATCAAATGGAAGGTGTGCCCTTTCCAGGGGAACAGGCGGTTTTGCGGCGAGTTTTCATTTGCAGGCAATAACCCGGCTTTGAGCCAATCTTCCGCTTCCGTGCGGTTTGCCGCGAGGATGAAACTCTGCCGGGTTTCTATCGTGGAGCGGGAATGTTCGCGCATGACATCGGAAACCCGTTTACTGTCGAGCAGCAGGGCCATGCCGGTATCGAGTTGTTTGCCCAGTCTGTTCAGAAACGCGCTCATATCGAAGCCGATTTCCACGATGCCGACCGGACGTTCGCTACCGTCGGGCATCGTGCGGTTGACCATCGCCACACCGAGTATGCCGGCGTAGGCAGGCTCGATTTCAAAACCGCTACGCGACCCGTGGTCTCGCACGATGTCGGCCAGCATGGGCCGAACTGCGGTAGAGACGTCGCCAAAATGGGTCGGCGCATTCATGCGCAGAAAGGATGTGCCGTCGGGAAGCAGGAATTGCAGATGCTTTATTTCGTGGTGGGCATGCAGTTCGTCCCACTGCCGTTTCGCTTGTTCCTGGAAGGCCCGCCGTATGCGTGTTGCGTGCTCGCTGTCATTGCTGTCGCTGTGTTTACGCGCAATGCGCACGGCTTCGCTGGCTTCGTCGAGCAGACGTTGTATTTCTGTATTGGTTGAAATGCTGTAAGCCAGGGTTTGTGCGTGCAAGGCCAACGCATTGTTTTGGAGGGCATAAACGCCGTGGAGCCTGACACTGTCACGATCAAGTTCGATTTCAAAATGTTTGTCGACCTGCTCGTACAGATTCCAGCCAACGGCTGCAAAAGCAGCGGCAAGCACAAGATTGCTTAGCAAGACGGAGAGTTTGTATAGCATTTATGTATGTACATAAACATATTTGTTATGTATATCATAGAGGTGAAACTCAGCACTGGTTGTTACTGATTTACGCCATCGGCACGGATAATTGTCGCAAGCTGTGGCGTGTTTCCGGTTTCAATGTGCGAAAAAAAACGTCCGGGGTTCATCGCGTCAGTAAGCTTTTGCTTCAGCGGCAGTGGTTCGCCTTCTATCCGTGACGTAAGCATTTCGCTCCAAGGTGATACAAACCTGCCCAAGAAAGTGAAATATCTACGCCCAAGGAAGAATAATTATGCTCAATATCTATACGTGCGTAGTTTTACGTAGTGGCTTCTAAAAAACTATTCAGGAGACCGCCATGTCATTGAAGCAACGGTTGCTCGTTTTTGTCGCAACCTTGTTGGCGATAGTGATTGCGGTGCTGACGAGCATCGCATATTGGCAAATGCGCGTGGAAATCATCAACGATGTCAACAAGAAAGTTGAATCGACCGTCATTGCCAACAGCAAGCTATTGGCGGGATGGATAGCGCAACGGCGTGACGCGATTGAGGCGGTGACGGTAAGGCTGGCTTCTGCGAACGATCCTGTCCCTTTCCTGATAGCTGGAAAGGACGCGGGGCGCTTCTTTCAGACATACGTTGGTTACGAAGACAAGCGGATGATCTACCACCTGGTGGAAAAAAAGCCGATCATAGGTTACGACCCGACGTCACGCCTCTGGTATAAGCAGGCCAACGAAGAGAAAGGCACCATCGTTACGCCGCCTTATATTTTCGCATCAACAAATGCACTTGGCATTACAGTGGCGCAGTCGGTGGATTCCCGGGTGCGGAGTGTCGTCGGTGGGGACATCGAACTGACGGAAATCATCCAACTCGTCAATTCGATTGAACTGCATGGTCAAGGCTATGCTTTTCTTGTTACGCGCGACGGAAAAATCGTTGCGCATTCAAAGCCCGATTCAGCATTGAAACCTGTCGCGGAAATAATGCCCGGGTTCGATGAATCGATCCTGAAAACGGCAGGCGTTAAAATTCTTCCGCATGAATTCAGCATCGAAGGTGTTCCCAAATACGTTACCGCTTCGCCGGTTTCCGGTTCGGACTGGGTGCTGTGCATCGTGATTGACAAAACCACGGTATTGTCACCATTGCGCTTCCTGCTCTGGGGGTTGGTACTCGCGGGTCTGGTCATTGCGCTATTGGGCGTACCGATAGCCAACCGGGTCTTATCGCAATTACTGCACGGCCTCTTTAAGCTGCAAGACGCCCTGATCGAGGTGGCCAGTGGCCGTGGGGAACTGATGCATGAGCTTGCGGCCAACACGCACGATGAAATCGGGCAGACAGCCGCCGTTTTCGATCGTTTCATTGAGGATCTGCGTGGCATGTTCGTCGAAGTGCGTGAGCGCGCCAGCGCACTTAACGGCGACATCTATTCGCTGAACGGAATGGCCCGCACGATAGCCGACAAATCGAAATATCAGTCCGAGAAACTGGATTTCATGGTCAGTGCAATCAAAAAAATGACTGCCAGCATCGACGATATTGCGGACAGTGCGCTGCAAATGGAGTGGACGGTCAAACAGCTGGGCATAACGCATGCCGCTTCGCAACCGGTCGCCAGCGAGATACAGGGGATTCAGGGAGAGATCGACCGCATTGCCGCATCCATGCGCGAAATCGCCACCACCATGCGCAAACAATCAATTGTGACCCATAGCATGGTGCTATCCGCAGAAGAAGTTAATCTCATAAACCAGGAAACCAACCGGTGCATTCATGCCGCAACGGAAACCGTTTTTGATCTGAGCAAAGTGTCCGGATATCTCTATGGCGTTATAGGGCGATTCCCGCTTTGACTGTTCAGGAATGCGAGGTGCGAAAAAAGCGCTTAGGGTTCATGGCCTCGGCAAGTTCACGCTCCAGCGGCAGCGGCTCGCCTTCTATCCGTGATGCCAGCAATTCGCCCGTGAGTGTTGCCCAGGCCAGCCCG
>WREK01000146.1 GCA_009779355.1 Betaproteobacteria bacterium
GCGCGGGACAAAACACGCTTGCCGGTGTGGCGTGTAAGGCGGTTTGTGCCTTACACGCCATGCCGAGCATTAGCGAAAACGCCTCCCTCGGAGCTTGACTTTGGTAACAGTATCTATACAGTACCCTCAATGCTTGCCGCTCAGCCGATCCATCAGCGCGTAGAAAATGCCTGAGAACAGGAACACCACATGGATGACAACCAGCCAGATCAGATAATGGTTTTCGATCTGGACAGTTTCCTGGGCAACCTGCATGCCTCCAATCTGCGAGACCCTCTGGCTGATATGCATGAACGCCTTGAGCAGTTCGATCCCGGAAATCGCCACCATCGAGCCGATCAGCTTGATCTTGAGGTCGGAAAAACCGATATGCCCCATCCAGTCCGGGCGGTCTTCGTGGTCATGCAGGTCGCACATCCTGGAGACGAAATTTTCGTACCCACTAAACACGATGATGATCAGCAGGTTCATGATGAGCGCCACATCGACCAGCGACAATATGACGATAATCAGTTCGCCCCCGGAGATGCTCGTCATCCCCGCAAACAGGTTGAAAATATCCTTGCCGAACTTGTAAAGCAGCGCCAGCATCGCCACTACCAGCCCGAGATAGACAGGGGCCATCAACCAGCGGCTGGTAAATAGAAAATGTTCAAAGAAGGTTTCGAGTTTCCTCAACGCCGTCTCTGATCCGTTTTGCTTTGCCATATCACATTCCACCCTTTATTGTTGGTGCAATCGGGCAAGCACGTTGCGCACCCGTAACATCGCTTCCTGCAACACCTGTTCAACGCTCTCGAAATGGACGCCCTGCGCGCTCGTTCCGCGACCTGCACCGTAGTTGGCTACCACGTTGATTGCGGCATAGGGCAGTTCCAGTTCGCGGGCAAGCGCCGCCTCCGGCATGCCAGTCATCCCGACTACATCCGCCCCGTCACGTTCCAGGCGATCCACTTCCGCCGCCGTCTCCAGGCGCGGGCCTTGCGTAGCCGCGTAGACCGCCCCGTCAATCACGTCTTCTCCCGCCTCACGGGCTGCATCGAGAATCCGGCGACGCATCATCTCATCGTAAGGGTGGGTAAAGTCGATATGGCGCACCAACGCACCGAGTCCGTCAAAAAAAGTATTGGAGCGGCCCCATGTGTAATCCAGTATCTGGTCAGGCACGACCAGCGCACCCGGCACACAATCCGGGCGGATGCCGCCGACCGAGGCCACCGAAACGATACCCTTCGCCCCGGCCTCTTTCAGCGCCCAGAGATTGGCGCGGTAATTGACCCGGTGCGGAGGGATGGTATGCCCGTAGCCGTGCCGCGCAAGGAAAACTACCTCACACCCGAACAACCTGCCAAACGTCAGCGCCCCTGAAGGCTCACCGTAAGGTGTGCGCGCCACCTCGCGCCGCAGTGCTTCAAGCGTGGACAACCGGGTCAGTCCCGACCCCCCGATAATCGCGAGCAAAGCTTCGACTCCTTCCTGTTTTTCCCGACCTGGACGGTGCACCATGAAAGGCGTTGGATGATAACACGCTATTTCCTCTGCTAGAATATAAGGCTTTTCTCAGCATCGAATCTTCATGACTTGCTCCATTCGCAACATCGCCATCATTGCCCACGTCGACCACGGCAAAACCACCCTGGTCGACCAACTCCTTCGCCAGTCCGGCACGTTCCGCGACAATCAGCAGGTTGCCGAACGGATCATGGATTCGGGAGACATTGAAAAGGAGCGCGGCATCACCATCCTGTCGAAGAACTGCGCGATCCAGTACGGCGACACCCATATCAATATCGTCGACACACCAGGGCATGCAGACTTCGGCGGCGAAGTCGAGCGCGTGCTCTCGATGGTCGATAGCGTTCTGCTGCTCGTCGATGCCCAGGAAGGGCCGATGCCGCAAACCCGTTTCGTCACCCGCAAGGCGCTTGCCCAGGGGCTGCGGCCCATCGTGGTCGTCAACAAGATCGACCGTCCCGGCGCGCGCGCGGACTGGGTTGTCAATCACACGTTCGACCTCTTCGACAAACTCGGAGCCACCGAGGAACAACTCGATTTCCCGGTCATCTACGCCTCCGCCCTCAACGGTTATGCCTTCATACAGCCTGGGGACGAACGCAAAGACATGCGAGCGCTGTTCGATGTCATCCTCAGGCACGTCCCTCCCCCTGCAATCGATGTCAACGGGCCGCTGCAACTTCAGATTTGCTCGCTCGACCATTCGACCTACATGGGCCAGCTTGGCATTGGCCGCATCAAGCGCGGGAGCATCCGGCTGAACCAGGAAGTCATCGTGATGTACGGCTCTGAAAACCGGGGCAAGAGCAAGGTCAGCCAGATCCTGACGTTCCAGGGGCTCGACCGCCGGCCCGCAGAAACCGCCAATGCCGGGGACATCGTCCTTGTCGCCGGCATCGACCAGCTTAACATCGGCGTTACCCTCTGCGACCCGGAAACCCCCGAGGGGCTGCAACCGATTGCCGTAGACGAGCCTACGCTCACCATGAATTTCATGGTCAACACCTCGCCCCTGGCCGGACGCGAAGGCAAATACGTCACCAGCCGCCAGATACGCGAGCGGCTGGAAAAAGAGCTACTCAAGAACGTTGCCCTGCGGGTCGAATTCACCGAAGACACCGATGTATTTGAAGTCTCGGGCCGGGGCGAACTGCACCTCACCATCCTGCTCGAAAACATGCGCCGCGAAGGGTTCGAACTGGCCGTCGGGCGTCCCCGCGTGGTCTACAAAGACATCGACGGGGCCAGGAGCGAGCCGTACGAACTGCTCACCGTCGACGTGGAAGAAGCCCATCAGGGCAACATCATGGAAGAACTCGGCAGCCGCCGGGGAGAATTGCAGGACATGCAGCCCGACGGCAAAGGCCGCGTACGGCTCGAATACCGGATACCGGCACGCGGTCTCATCGGCTTTCAGGGCGAATTCCTCACCCTCACCCGTGGCACGGGAATCGCCAGCCACGTTTTTGACGACTATGGGCCGCTTGCGGGCAGCATGTCCGAGCGCAGGAACGGCGTGCTTGTCTCCCAAAACGATGGCGCGGCAGTCGCCTACGCGCTCTGGAACCTGCAAGACCGTGGACGCATGTTCGTCAGCCCAGGCGAAATGCTCTATGAAGGCATGATCATCGGCGTACACAGCCGCGATAACGACCTCGTCGTCAACCCGATCAAAGGCAAACAGCTCACCAACGTCCGCGCGTCGGGCAAGGACGAAGCGGTCAACCTCACCCCCCCGATTACGCTCACGCTGGAGTCCGCAGTCGAATTCATCGCCGACGACGAACTCGTGGAAATCACCCCGAAAAACATCCGGCTACGCAAGCGCTTCCTGAAAGAAACCGACCGCCGCCGGGCCGCTCGCGCAGAAACGGCCTGAGAGCCGGAAAGCCGCCCCTCGCAATGATGTGAAAATCCGGCTCAAGCCCTCGCCGCGATGAACGCCTTGACGGCGCTGACGTCCGGCGGCATCACTTCGACCCGCTGCGGCAAGGCTTCCAGCCCTTGCAGGCTTGCGGGGATTTCCGGGTCTACACCTAGCGCCTCGCGAATGGTATCGGCGAATTTCGCCGCCTGCGCGGTTTCCAGCACCAGCAGAGGGACATCGACAGGCAAACGGGAGGCATAATGCTTGCCAACCTCCATGCCGTCGGCAGTGTGCGGGTCGATCATCAACCCATAGTGCTCATAAACATCCTGGATCATATTCAGGCGGTCAGCATGCGTACTCTTGCCGGAAACGAAAACAGACTCTGGCAGGCGCGCAAAAAACGGCGTACTTGACAGATCGAACGCACCACCTGCATCGAGATCTTTCCACAGCTTAGTCACCATAGCCGGATTGCGCCCGACAAAATCGAAAATGTAGCGTTCGAAGTTCGACGCCTTTGAAATATCCATCGACGGACTGGAAGTAACGTGCGTTTCGCTGGCACTGCGCGGGCGATACACGCCGGTGCGGAAAAATTCGTCGAGCACATTGTTTTCGTTGGTGGCCAGAATCAGCCGCACAATGGGCAACCCCATGCAGCGTGCGATGTAACCCGCGAAGATGTTGCCGAAATTGCCCGTCGGCACACTGAAAGCCACCTTCTGCACATTGTCGGAAGTCGCAGCAAAATAACCATGGAAGTAATAGATTACCTGCGCCGCAATCCGCGCCCAGTTGATGGAATTGACTGCGCCGATGCAATGCTGCGCCTTGAAAGCGGCGTCATTGGAAACCGCCTTCACGATGTCCTGGGCATCATCGAACATGCCGGTGATGGCAATATTGAAGATATTCCCGTCGGCAAGCGAATACATCTGCGCCCGCTGGAAGGCACTCATCTTCCCGTGCGGCGAGAGCATGAACACCTTGACCCGGGACTTCCCGCGCATCGCGTATTCCGCCGCCGAACCGGTATCGCCGGAAGTCGCCCCCAGGATGTTGATCGTCTCCCCGCGCTTTTCCAGCACGTACTCGAAAAGATTGCCCAACAGTTGCATCGCCATATCCTTGAAGGCGAGCGTCGGGCCATTGGAGATCGCGAGCAACCCCAGTTTTCCCGGTTCCAACCAGTGCAACGGGGCAATCCGGCCCGGGTCGTCGCCCGTGCGGACATGGCGGTAGATATCGGCGGTATAGGTACGGGCGCATATATCGCGCAGGTCGTCAGCGGGTATGTCTGTAATGAATTTTGAAAGAATTTCAAACGCCAGCCCGTCATACGACAAATGTCGCCAGGCATCAAGCTCGTCGCGGCGAACCGTAGGAACGGACTCCGGCAGATACAGGCCGCCGTCAGGAGCCAGGCCGCCAAGGAGGATGTCGCAAAATTCAGGGCGGGAAACCCAGCCACGGGTGGAAACATATTTCACGAGGGAAGCGTCCAGGAAAAGTTGTGGTTTAAGTCTACTACGCCGTCAAGCCATGATAATTTCCATGTTGCGGCCAAGGCTTTTGAATGCGGCTTCCAGTGTCTCAATGCGAGTTTTGTAGCGCACATTGAAAATGCGTTCGACACTCGGTGGAGCAATGTCCAGGCGGCGGGCAAGCTCGGCTTTTTTGATGCCCTGGGCAATCATCTCGTTGTGCAGCAAAACCTTGGCAACCGTCACGGCAGGTAGCTCAACCGTATGCTGACCATTTTTTGCCGCAGAAGGCAACGGAACGGGCTGGCGGGTCTCGAAAAAGTGACCGATGCCACTTTCTATCCCGTCAACCGCCTCTCGCAAGGCTTCTTCCAGCGTGTCGCCGACGCTGTGTACGAAAGGGAAGTCTGGGTAACCAACAAGGAAACCGCCATTTTCATTATCTGGCGTCAATTCAACTGGGTAGCAAAACATTTCATGCTCCTTTTATTTCAGATCCAGGTCTTTCTTGATGGATTCTGCCAGCCCCGTCTTCATTTCCTTCGCACCGTGGTCTGGAAAATACGAAATTCTGCCGTTCAGCGTTACCTTGAAGTGCGACCCCTTCGCTGGCGCGAAGGTTGCTCCAAGTGACTTGAGGTACCGGCGAAATTCGCTGTATTTCATAATATCCTTTATTTTTTTGAAATTAACACTTACGTTAATATTTCTCAACCTCCGTTTCTCTTTCAGCGTGAAAAAAGTCCGATGAATAAAGTGCCCCAAAAAAAATCGGACACCTGTTCAACGTTTTAAGGATGGTCTGAATAAGTCGAGCGGTAAGTGTGCGCTGCGGATCGGGATGGGATGCAAGGCGCAAACCACAGCCATAGCCGTTGCTATGGCGAGGATTTGCAACGCCGCAGACCGCCCGAC
>WREK01000147.1 GCA_009779355.1 Betaproteobacteria bacterium
ATACCAATGCCTTCATCGCCAAGGAAATCGCGCTGAAGTATGGCCGCGTTCCGGCCAAAAATTTTACCGGCATGCTGCGCCTCGACCATAACCGCGCCCTGTCGCAACTGGCTGCAAAATCCAACCGCGCGGTTTCCAGCCTGAAAAACATGGTGGTTTGGGGCAACCACTCGCCCACCATGTACGCCGATTACCGTTTCGTCACCTCCAACGGAGACAAAGTCAAGGCCCTCATCAACGACGACGCCTGGAACAGTGACGTATTCCTGCCCACCGTCGGCAAGCGTGGCGCGGCAATCATTGAAGCGCGCGGGCTTTCCTCGGCGGCCTCGGCAGCCAATGCCGCAATCGACCACATGCGCGACTGGATGCTTGGCTCGAATGGCGAATGGGTCACGATGGGCGTACCTTCCGATGGCTCCTACGGTATCCCCGAAGGCATCATCTACGGCTTTCCGACCACGACGGAAAACGGCGAATACACGATCATCCAGGGACTGGATATCGACGCGTTTTCGCGCGATCGCATGACCAAAACGCTCAACGAACTGCTCGAAGAACGTGACGGCGTAAAAGACCTGCTTGTCTGAGGTTCCTGGCTTCAATCCGCACCAACGACGCGCGCGGCCTTCCGGTCGCGCGTTTTTTTCCGACTCCGGCAAGAGTGCACAACCTCCGGCAGTCCGCATCAAATGCGCGGTTGACAATTCAGCCCCCCTCCCTATAATGCGCCCTTCGACTCTAAAGCGCCCGTAGCTCATCTGGATAGAGTACTTGGCTACGAACCAAGGGGTAGGAGGTTCGAATCCTTCCGGGCGCGCCAAAAACCAACACATGCCGCACTGTAGAGCAATACCGGTTCCAACCGGCTTTGGGCCTGTTACGTAAGAATATTTCTGTTCCCCCGATTGATCGGGGATTTTTTTGTTCAATAAAACCTTTCTTATCTGATCACTCCATGCTTATTATGATTTACAGTCATATATGATTTACAGCCTTGCGGCAACAAAACTGCGAATCCTCTAGAGAGAGCAAAACCTATGAGTATTTACGCTCTGGACGAGTACAAACCCCAGATTAGTGAAGGTTCCTGGATTGCACATAACGCGACGATCATCGGCGATGTACGCATCGCCCGCAACGTAAGCATCTGGTACAACGTGGTCATTCGCGGCGACAACGAACCAATCGAGATCGGCGACGGAACCAACATCCAGGATGGATCCATTCTCCACAACGATGAAGGTGTGCCACTGACAATCGGTGCAAATGTCACCGTCGGCCACATGGCCATGTTGCACGGTTGCGTCATCGGTGACGGCTGCCTGATCGGCATCAATGCCGTCGTGCTCAACAACGCTGTCGTTGGCAAGGATTGCCTCATTGCTGCGAATGCGCTGATCCCCGAGGGCAAAACCATCCCCGACCGCTCGCTGGTTGTCGGATCGCCGGGGCGGATTCTGCGAACCCTCACTGAAGAAGAGATCACGCGCCTGCGCGGTAATGCCCATCACTATGTCGATAATGCCCGCCGCTTCCAGACCGGCCTTCATGAACTGCACGCCACTGCCGACTATGCCTGATCCCATACCTGAAATCGTCCGGGGATGGACGCGCCTTATCCTGCCGATGCTGGCCTGCATCCTCGTCGGTGCGTGTACCACCGCGCAGGTGCAATACAACAACATGCTGCACGACGACGAGAAATATTCTCCGTTCGCAAATTATTTCGTTATCGACGACCCCATCATCCGCAATGAAATCGTCGTGCAGGCGCTCAGCCTGGTAGGCACGAACTACCGATGGGGCGGCAGTAGCCGCAAAGATGGGATGGATTGCAGCGGCTTAGTGGTTTACGCGGTAAAAAAAGCCAGCAATCGCAGCCTGCCGCATCACGCAGCGACAATCGCCCTGATGACGCGCCCCATCAAATTCAATGAACTCGCACCAGGCGACCTCGTCTTTTTCAACACGATGAAGCGCCGCCATTCCCATGTGGGCATTTATCTCGGCAAAGACCGTTTTGTCCACGCCCCTGCGCCTGGCCAGACAGTGCGCATAGATTCGCTTAAGACTCAATATTTTGCCGAGCATCTTGACGGCCTGCACACTTTTGCGCGGAAAACTACTCCGTAACCGTGGGCAGGGCTTCCTCTGTCACGCCTTCGGCGTGCCTCCCTGCACCTCACCCCAAAGGGGGCTATAGAGCAATTATTCAAAACCGGCCTTCCGCCCTGAAAGAGCGAGGGTTCAACCCGAAATCAGTTTTACCATGAGAGCCAAATGCATTGGGGTGAAATGAATAATTCGACTGCTACACTAGTAGATTGTGCCAAATTTCCTTCTTCTCCCTATGCCTGCCTCGATTGAAAACCGTATCGCCGATGAACTCGGTGTTTCCACGCACCAAATCGCCGCCGCCGCGCACTTGCTCGATGATGGCGCAACGGTTCCTTTCATTGCACGTTACCGCAAGGAAGTCACGGGCGGGCTGGACGATACGCAGTTGCGAACACTCGCCGAACGGTTGACCTACCTGCGCGGATTGGAGGAACGCCGTGCGGTGGTACTGGCATCTATCGAGGAGCAGGGCAAACTGACGGCAGATTTGCGCATAGAGATCGAATCTGCGAAAACCAAACAGCGACTGGAAGACCTCTATTTGCCTTACAGGCCGAAACGCCACACGAAAGCACAAATCGCCCGCGATGCAGGACTCGCGCCACTGGCTACGGCGCTGCTCACAGATCCGGGGTTGAAACCGGAACACGCCGCGCTGGAATACCTGAACCCCGATGCGGGTTTCGAGGATGCAAAGGCGGTGCTCGACGGGGCGCGCCAAATCCTGATGGAAAAGTTCTCGGAAGATGCCGCCTTGTTGGGCGAACTGCGCCAGCTTCTCCACGACGAAGGAGAAATCCGTTCTGCAGTGGTAAAGGCCAAAGAAAACGAGGGGGCAAAATTTCGCGACTGGTTCGATTTCCGCGAACCATTTTCTACGGCGCCTTCGCATCGGGTGCTGGCTTTGTTGCGCGGGTGTAACGAAGGGATATTGAAACTCTCCCTCGACCTGCCCTGCCTCAACGGCGACAACGACACCCGCAGCCCGCATCCATGCGAGCAACGCATCGCGGCCCACTTCGGCATCCGGGACGAGGGCCGGCCTGCCGACAGGTGGCTCATTGAAACCGTGCGCTGGGCATGGATGGTGAAGATATCGCTCTCGTTGGAATTCGACCTGATGTCCACATTGCGCGAACGTGCGGAAGAAGAGGCCATCCGGGTCTTCGCCTGCAACCTGAAGGATTTGCTGCTCGCAGCCCCGGCGGGTGCACATTGCGTGATGGGTCTCGACCCTGGCATCCGCACAGGGGTGAAGGTGGCGGTGGTGGACGCCACGGGGAAATTGCTGGATACCACAACGGTGTACCCGTTCGAACCCCGGCGCGACCGCGCAGGGGCAATCGCCACGCTCGCGGCGCTGGCGCAAAAACACACAGTAAAACTGATTGCCATCGGCAACGGCACGGCCTCACGCGAAACGGACGCGCTGGCGGCGGAACTGTGCGCCAGTCAACCGGCGCTCACACGGGTGGTGGTCTCGGAAGCGGGAGCTTCGGTGTATTCGGCTTCCGAACTGGCGGCAAAGGAATTTCCCGCACTGGATGTTTCCCTGCGTGGGGCGGTGTCGATTGCGCGACGGCTCCAGGATCCGCTGGCGGAACTGGTGAAAATCGACCCCAAATCAATCGGCGTGGGCCAATATCAGCACGACGTCAACCAAGGGCGGCTGGCAAGAAGCCTGGACGCTGTAGTCGAGGACTGTGTGAATGCTGTCGGGGTAGACGTCAACACGGCTTCCGCGCCGCTGCTGGCCCGGATTTCCGGGCTCAACACGCTGTTGGCGGGGAACATCGTCGCGCACCGTGACGGCAACGGCCCGTTCAGGGATCGTCGCGCGCTGTTGAAAGTGGCCCGGTTCGGCCCGAAGACCTTCGAACAGGCAGCAGGCTTCTTGCGCATCCCTAACGGGGATAACCCTCTGGACGCTTCAGCCGTGCACCCGGAAGCCTACCCGGTGGTGGAACGTATCATCATGAAAACAGGCAAGAGCGTGCGCACATTGATGGATGATGCGGCTTTCGTGAAAACCATTGATGCCGTTGAATTCACAGATGAGCGTTTCGGCCTGCCAACAGTGAAGGACATCCTCGCGGAACTGGAGAAACCCGGTCGTGACCCACGCCCGGAATTCCGTACCGCGAATTTCCATGAAGACGTCAAATCGCCCGCCGACCTCACTGTCGGAATGATGCTCGAAGGGGTGGTCACCAATGTCACGAATTTTGGGGCGTTTGTGGATATCGGCGTGCATCAGGACGGGTTGGTGCACATTTCGGCGTTAGCCGACCACTTCGTGAAAGATCCGCGCAAAGTAGTGAAAGCCGGACAGATCGTAAAAGTGAAGGTGCTCGAAGTCGACCTGCCACGCAAACGCATCGCGCTCACCATGCGCCTGTCCGGCGAAACCCCCCGCACGAAAACGGAGCGCCGTACCCCTTCGCGTAGCGGCCCGCCGTCCCGGCCAAACTCGCGGCCCTCGCGCCCCCCACGCGCCGAGACCCAGCCAAAACCCACCGAAAGTGCGATGGCACTGGCCTTTACCCGTGCCCGGAACAAATAAGGTGTGAAACAGGCAACAAAAACAATGGAACCTCCCAACATGAACTCTTCCAGCACCATCCAGCGTTTTTTACTGGAAAATCTCGATATTCGCGGAGCCGTCGTCAGGCTCACCGATGTATGGCAAGCCCTGCAACGCGAGCGCGACTATCCCCCGGCCGTTGCCGGATTGCTGGGCGAAATGGTGGCAGTCTGCGCAGTAATCGCCGGGAATCTCAAGCAGCCTGGCCGTCTCACGTTCCAGGCACGGAGCGACGGACCGGTTACATACCTGGTGGTCGATTGCTCCGAAGCCCTCAATCTACGCGGCTTCGCCAAGGCTGAAGACTTCAGGCCCAAGGACGGACTGCCATCGCTCCTTGGGGGGGGGCAGTTGCAATTGAGCCTGGAAACGGAAGGGTTGGAGCAGCCTTATCAAAGTATCGTCCCGCTCGAAGGCAGCAGCATCGCCGAAATATTTACGTACTACCTCGAACAATCCGAGCAGCAACCCACCGGGCTATGGCTGGCCTGCGACCAGGATGCCAGTGTGGCGCTCTTCGTGCAAAAACTTCCCGGCGCGGATTTGAAGGATCCCGACGGCTGGACGCGTGTCCACACCCTGGCGGAAACAGTGCATGATAAAGAGTTGCTCTTCCTTCCTACCGCTGCCCTGCTCCAACGCCTCTTTGCCGAAGAGGATGTGCGTCTCTATCCCCCCCGCGCCGTTACGCACGACTGGCCACGCGAACCGGAAAAAATCGCTGACCTGTTGCTTACCCTGGGTGAAGAGGAAGTTCGCGCAATGCTTTCCGAAAACGGCGATCTCATCATTCGCGACGAGTTATCGAGCCATACTTACCGATTCGACATCGCCACGATCAATGCATTGTTCCAGCCACACACGCTGCATTAGTGCCCTGAGCTAAAAATTCGTTGAACTCATTTCAACGCATAGCAAAACGGGCATAGCCGTACGCAACAAGCACAAAATGGCTAGGGATGGTCTGAATAAGTCGAGCGGTAAGTGTGCGCTGCGGATCGGGATGGGATGCAAGGCGCAAACCACAGCCATAGCCGTCGCTATGGCGAGGATTTGCAACGCCGCAGACCGCCCG
>WREK01000148.1 GCA_009779355.1 Betaproteobacteria bacterium
AAGTGGCGTATGGGGACAGGTTGCAATGCCGGCAAATAAAACCATGGGTGTCACGAAAGCGGATGCAACAAAGTTGGTCACCTGGGTCTTATCACTGGAATGAGCTTGAACCTCGCAAGGCCGCTCGCAAGGCCAAATACGCGGGCAGCCTGTGTAGGATGGGTAGAGCGTAGTGAACCCATCATTTGCCACAAATCAGGATTGCGATGGGTTTCGCTTACGCTCTACCCATCCTACTGCACTACACCTGCATAACTACAAGAAACCGAGAGAAATCAATGGTTTGATGGGTCTCTGGCGGAGAGGGCGGGATTCGAACCCGCGTTAGGGTATCACCCTAAACACGCTTTCCAGGCGTGCGACTTAAACCACTCATCCACCTCTCCGTGCAAGGGATTGAATTCTAGCGGCTTCGGGCGTGAAGGGGAAGCGCCGCGTGCGGACAGGGCGGGCATAGGTAACGGAGATGTGAACGTGCGGGGCGGGGATCGGTTATCATTTTGCTTTCCGGCAGCACAGTTCCCATGACAAAGTACGTCTTCGTTACAGGCGGTGTCGTTTCCTCACTAGGCAAGGGCATCGCGGCGGCTTCGCTTGGAGCCATTCTGGAGTCGCGCGATATCCGCGTGACTCACCTCAAACTCGATCCATATATTAATGTCGATCCGGGCACGATGTCCCCATTCCAGCACGGGGAAGTGTTCGTGACCGAAGATGGGGCGGAAACTGACCTCGACTTGGGACATTACGAGCGCTTTTCCAGCGCCAGGATGTCCCGGTGCAACAATTTCACCACCGGCCAGGTGTATGACTCCGTGCTTAAAAAGGAGCGCCGCGGCGAGTACCTGGGTAAGACCGTGCAGGTGATCCCGCATATCACCGATGAGATCAAGACGAAAATCAAGGCCGGGGCCGATGGGGCCGAAGTGGCTATCGTCGAAGTCGGCGGGACGGTGGGCGACATCGAATCCTTGCCTTTCCTGGAAGCCATCCGCCAGATGGGTATCGAAGAGGGGCGCAGCAACACGTGTTATATCCATCTCACATTGCTGCCGTACATTCCGACGGCGGGGGAACTCAAAACCAAGCCGACACAGCATTCGGTAAAGGAACTGCGCGAGATCGGCATTCAGCCGGACATCCTGCTGTGTCGTGCTGACCGTACCATGCCCGCCGAGGAACGGCGCAAGATTGCGCTGTTCTGCAACGTGATGCCAGAGGCAGTGATCGAGTGTGTGGATTCGGATTCGATCTACAAGATTCCAGGCATGCTGCACGGGCAGATGCTCGACGAGATCGTCTGCCACAAGCTTGCCATTCTGGCCCGCGCGGCGAATCTGTCGATCTGGAACAGACTGATCGACGCGTTGGAAAACCCGAAGGCGACCGTGGATATCGGTTTCGTGGGCAAGTATGTCGACTTGATCGAGTCCTACAAATCGTTGGTCGAGGCGCTCGTTCATGCCGGGATGCACACCGGGGCAAAGGTGAATATCCATTATTTCGATTCCGAGGACATCGAGAGGGACGGCTGCGGGATGCTCGAAAAGATGGATGCCCTCCTGGTTCCGGGCGGTTTTGGCAAACGGGGCACGGAGGGGATGATTGCCGCAATCCAGCATGCGCGACTGCATGGGCTACCGTATCTCGGTATCTGCCTGGGGATGCAGCTTGCGGTCATTGAGTATGCGCGTAACGTTGCCGGACTGGCTGATGCGCACAGCACGGAATTCGATCCCACGACAGATCATCCGGTGGTGGCACTGATTACTGAATGGCTCAACCACGAGGGCAGAGTGGAACAGCGCAATGAGCATTCCGTGCTTGGCGGCACAATGCGCCTGGGCGCGCAACGTTGCCCTATCCTGCCGGATACTCTGGCGGCCAGCATCTATGGGCCGGAAGCCAACGAGCGGCATCGCCACCGTTATGAGGTCAATAATTTCTACGTACCAAAGCTGGAAGCTGCCGGCCTGGTGATTTCGGCGCGCACGCCGAACGAGAACCTGCCGGAGATTATGGAGCTGCCGCAGGATCAACATCCGTGGTTCATCGGTGTGCAGTTTCATCCTGAGTTTACGTCCAACCCGCGCACCGGCCATCCGTTGTTCATCGCCTATGTGCAGGCCGCGCTGGCGCACCGGGCAGTAAAGGGGGCGTGATGGCGATAGATCTTTGCGGTTTTGAAGCCGGTTTTGACCGCCCCCTGTTCGTGATCGCGGGGCCGTGTGTGGCCGAATCCGCCCAGTTGTGCCTGGAGGTGGCCGGACGGTTGAAGGAAATCTGCGCGGCGCTCGGCATCCCGTATATCTTCAAGGCGTCTTACGACAAGGCGAACCGCAGTTCGGGCAAGAGTTTTCGTGGTTGTGGCATCGAAGCCGGCCTGAAAATCCTCGATGACGTGCGTTCGCAGATCGGCGTGCCGGTGCTCACGGATGTGCATACGGAAGCCGAAGTGCCCATCGTTGCGGCGGTGGCCGATGTGCTGCAAACCCCGGCGTTTCTTTGCAGGCAGACGGATTTCATCCACGCAGTGGCAGCAACCGGTAAGCCGGTCAATATAAAAAAAGGGCAGTTCCTCGCACCCGGCGACATGAAAAACGTCGTTGCCAAGGCGCGCGAGGCCAACGGCGGCGCGGACACCATCATGGTGTGTGAACGTGGTGTATCGTTTGGTTACAACAACCTCGTCTCGGACATGCGCTCGCTGGCAATCCTGCGTGAAACAGGCTGTCCGGTGGTGTTTGACGCCACGCATTCGGTACAGTTGCCCGGCGGCCAGGGAACGGCTTCCGGCGGGCAGCGCGAGTTCGTGCCGGTGCTTGCGCGTGCGGCGGTGGCAATAGGCATTGCAGGAATTTTTCTGGAAACGCACCCAGACCCCGAAAAGGCGCTTTCCGACGGACCGAACAGTTGGCCGCTCAACCGGATGTGGTCTTTGCTGGCAACACTAAAAGAATTCGACCGGGTGGCAAAATCCATCCATGAACCCAAACCCGAAACTCGACAGGAACCAATATGAGTGCAATCGTTGATGTGATCGCGCGTGAAATTCTCGACTCACGTGGCAACCCTACCGTTGAAGCCGATGTACTGCTTGAATCCGGCGTAATGGGGCGCGCTGCCGTGCCCTCGGGGGCGTCGACCGGGCTACGCGAAGCCATCGAATTACGCGACGGTGATGCCGGGCGCTTTCTCGGAAAAGGAGTCCTGCAGGCAGTCGAGAACGTGAACACTGAAATTTCGGAAGCGATTGTCGGGCTGGATGTTGAGGAGCAGACGTTCATCGACCACACGATGATCGAACTCGATGGCACGGAAAACAAGTCGCGACTCGGTGCAAACGCCATTCTTGCCGTGTCGATGGCAGTGGCAAAGGCGGCCGCCGAGGAAACCGGACTGCCGCTTTATCGCTATTTCGGCGGGTCGAGCCCGATGGTCATGCCGGTTCCGATGATGAACGTCATCAACGGGGGCGAGCATGCCAACAACAGCCTCGACATCCAGGAGTGCATGATCATGCCGGTGGGGGCAAAGAGTTTCCGCGAGGCATTGCGCTGTGGGTCGGAAATTTTTCAACACCTGAAAAAGATTACGGACAAAAAAGGTTTTCCGACTACCGTTGGTGACGAAGGCGGCTTTGCGCCGAACGTTTCCAGCACGGAAGAGGCGTTGAAGATGATCCTTGAGGCAGTGAGCTTTGCGGGCTACGAGCCAGGCCGGGACGTGCTGCTGGCGCTCGATTGCGCCGCTTCCGGGTTCTACGAGGATGGCAAGTACGAGTTGAAAGGCGAAAAGCTCAGCTTCGACGCGAAGGGATTCGTCGATTACCTCTCTGACCTGGTCGAAAGGTTTCCTATTGTTTCAATCGAAGACGGCATGGCCGAGAGTGACTGGGAAGGCTGGAAACTGCTCACCAAGCGACTGGGCAAAAAAATCCAACTCGTTGGTGACGACGTGTTCGTGACCAATACCCGGATTTTTGAGCAAGGCATCGCCAGAGGGATGGCCAATTCGATCCTGGTCAAGATCAACCAGATCGGCACCTTGTCCGAGACCTTCGCGGCGGTGGAAATGGCCAAGCTTGCCGGTTACACGGCGGTGATTTCGCACCGCTCGGGCGAAACGGAAGACAGCACCATTGCCGACATCGCGGTAGGGCTGCGCGCCATGCAAATCAAAACCGGTTCGCTGTCTCGTTCCGACCGCATTGCCAAGTACAACCAACTGTTGCGTATCGAGGAAGAACTCGGCGATTCGACGAGTTATCCGGGGCGGCGCGTGTTCTACAACCTGCGTTGAAAGCGCCCAACGCTAGCGGCAAGCCCGCCTTTTCGTTGGTGTCGTTTTTTGTCCTGTTGTCCGGATGTTTTCAGAATGCGTTGGCCCGTTATCCTTCTCCTTATGTTAGTGGTTGCGTTGCAGTATCCGCTGTGGTTAGGCCGTGGCGGCTGGCTGCGCGTATGGGAAATCGACAATGACATGCAGAAGCAGCATGCGCACAACCAGCGCCTTGAGCAACGCAATGCCCGGCTCGATGCTGAGGTGATCGATCTGAAGTCCGGCACCGACGCAATTGAGGAGCGGGCGCGCTACGACTTGGGGCTGGTGCGTCCCGGAGAGATTTTCGTACAGGTTCCGCAAAGCCCAGAGCTTCCTAAGGAAACCGCCACGGTCACACGTGGCGGGGAAAAAGAAAAATAAATGGCTTCCGCGCTGATCTTCGACATCGAAACCATTCCGGACGTTGCCGGGTTGCGGCACATCCACGATCTGCCGGAGGGCCTGTCCGATGCGGAAACCGCTGAATTTGCCTTTCAGCAGCGCCGCGCTGCCACTGGCAGCGACTTCCTCCCGCACTACCAGCAGCGGGTCGTCACGATTTCCTGCGCGCTCTACAACCCCGGCCAATTCCGCGTGTTTTCACTCTCCGAGCCGGACAGCGGTGAGGGTGAAATCATTCAGCGGTTTTTCGACGGCATTGAAAAATTCACGCCGCAACTCGTCTCCTGGAACGGCGGCGGGTTTGACCTGCCGGTGCTCCACTATCGGGGGCTTATGCACGGCATTGCAGCCCCGCGCTACTGGGATCTCGGCGACGGTGACTACGCCGATTCGCGCGAATTCAAGTGGAACAACTACATCAGCCGCTACCACGCCCGCCATCTCGATCTGATGGATTTGCTCGCGCTCTATCAACCGCGCGCCAATGCCCCGCTTGATGAGCTTGCCAAACTCATGGGCTATCCCGGCAAACTCGGCATGGACGGTTCTGCCGTGTGGGCGGCCTGGCAGGCAGGACGCATTGCCGAAATACGTAACTACTGCGAAACGGATGTTGCCAACACCGGACTCGTCTATCTGCGCTTCCTGAGAATGCGCGGCATCCTTGGCCAGGAAGAATGGAAGCGTGAAGTCGCAATGGTGCGCGAAACCCTGGGGAAAACTGACGCCCCGCACTGGAAAGAATTCCTCGCGGCCTGGCCGGAGGGCTAGGGCTGTTTTTTGTCCGAGCGAAGACAGCCCCCCTCCCCCACTTGCGAGAGAGCGGAGTTATAGGTTGGGGTGAGCTTGCGAAGCCCAACGTTGCCGCCGTTCCCTTTGCTACTGTACGTTGGGGTTTGCTGCGCACACCCCAACCTCCTATGCTCATCATCGGGGCCATGATGCGCAAGCTCATCCATGTCGCTTTCGGCGTACTCAAATCAGGACTGCCTTTCAATGCGGCCTTGCACGGGGCCTGACCCTGATGGC
>WREK01000149.1 GCA_009779355.1 Betaproteobacteria bacterium
AGTCGTCGTCGTCGCCGATGGGGGTTTCCATCGAGATCGGCTCCTTGGAGATTTTCATGATCTTGCGGATTTTCTCCTCGGGCATCTCCATGCGTATGGCCAGGGTGGCCGGGTCTGGCTCCTGGCCGGTTTCCTGGAGGATTTGCCGACTGATGCGGTTCATCTTGTTGATGGTTTCGATCATGTGCACCGGGATGCGAATGGTGCGCGCCTGATCGGCAATGGAGCGGGTGATTGCCTGACGGATCCACCAGGTTGCGTAGGTGGAAAATTTGTAGCCGCGGCGGTATTCAAATTTGTCCACGGCTTTCATCAGACCAATGTTGCCTTCCTGGATGAGGTCGAGGAACTGCAGGCCACGGTTGGTGTATTTCTTGGCGATGGAGATAACGAGCCGCAGGTTGGCTTCGGTCATTTCGCGCTTGGCGCGGCGCATCTTGGCTTCGCCCGTGGACATCTGACGGTTGATGTCTTTGAGTTCCTTGAGTGGGATGCCGACTTTTTCCTGCATTTCGATCAGTTTTTTCTGTTCTTCGAAAATGGCGGGGTGGATGCGGCTGAGCGCCAAGGAGTAGGGCTTGCTCAGGGCAATTTCGTGCGGCAGCCAGTCGAAGTCGATTTCGTGGCCGGGGAAGGATTTAAGAAAATGCTGCCGCGGCATGCGGGCGCGCTCGACGCAGAGGTTGAGGATATGGCGTTCGTGGGTACGTACGCGGTCAACCATCTGGCGCACGGAGTCGCACAGGCGTTCGATGGACTTGGCAGTGAAACGGATGCTGAGCAACTCGTCGGAAATGGCGCGCTGGTGCTTGATATAAGCTTTGCTTTGCGAACCGCTTTTGGCGAGCACGCGCATCATTTTCTTGTAGTAGTCGCGGATGACTGCAAAGCGCGCGAGCGCGTCTGCCTTGAGTTGGGCAAGGGATGCGGCAGTGGCGGCCGCTTCGCCGTCTTCATCGACTTCGGCATCCCCGTTTTCCTCTTCGCTTTCCTCCTCGGAGGCTCCGTTTGAGTCTTCGCCGCTTTTGGCTCCAGAAAGGACTTTTTCGGTATCTCCCGCAGCGACGGCCTGGTTCGCGTCGTCTTGCGCGTCGTCTTCTTCTACTTCTACTTCGGCTTCTACTTCCGCTTCCGCTTCTGCAATGGCGGCAGGGTCGATGACCGCATCGATGATTTCGTCGACCCGCATTTCGTCACGCTCAACCTTGTCGGCAGTTTCCAGCATCTCGGCAATGGTGGTCGGGCAGGCGGAAATGGCCTGCACCATGTGTTTCAAACCTTCTTCGATGCGTTTGGCGATTTCGATTTCGCCTTCGCGGGTGAGCAGTTCGACCGTGCCCATCTCACGCATGTACATGCGCACGGGGTCGGTCGTGCGTCCGAATTCGGAATCGACCGTGGAAAGTGCCTGTTCGGCTTCTTCTTCGGCAACGTCTTCATCGACCGGGCTGGCTACGCCATCGGTCATGAGCAGGTCGTCCGTCGCGGGCGCAGCGTCATAGACCTGGATGCCCAGGCTGTTGAAAGTGGTGATGATGTCTTCGATCCGCTCGGCGTCGGCAACATCATCGGGCAGATGGTCGCTGATTTCAGCGTAGGTGAGGTAGCCGCGCTCTTTGCCGAGGGTAATCAGGCTCTTGAGTTGGGTACGGCGGGCTTCTGCGTCGATCTGTGCTGCTTCGGGACTTTGAGCGACCAGGATGATTTTGTCTTTGGCCTTGTTGTCCTTCGTCCTGGTACTACGCTCTCGGAGGGAGGTGGTTTTGCGGGCATCCTTGGCTTTTTCGCGGGCCATGATACTCCTCGGGCAAAATGTGAAAGCGGATAACCTTACTATAAGTCAGGATGTCCTGTAAAGCCAGGAAGTTTGTTCTTCTCTTTAAAAAGGTCGGTAAGGCGGCGTTGTTCTGTAGGTGAGAGTGTACCCGTGCGCGCTTGTTCACGGAGTTCGGCGATTTCTTTGGCAATAACACCGGCTTTGAGTTTGAGCAGGGTGTCTTCGAACAGAAGTTCGACGACAGAGGGGTCGAATTCGGTCTCAATCAGGCTGGCGGCGATCCGGTTCAGTGTTTCGCCATGAGGGGTGTCGCGGAAGCGTTCGCACAGGGCACCGAGGCCGGTAACGGCTTCACCCAGTTCGACGATGTCGATGATTGCGATCAGGGCGCGCCCTTCATCGGTATTATCCGGAACCAGGCTGGCCGGCAGCCTCGCGGCCAGTGCCGGGTGCTGGAGGACGAGCCGCAGCAGGGCGGCGGCGGGCGAGGGCGGCGGGCGGCGCATGGGTGGGGGCTGCCGTGAACCGTAGGCGGTTGCGTTGGCGGCAGGGCTGCTGCGCCGTGCAGGCAGGATGCCGAGGGCCTGTTCGGTTTCGTCCTGAGCCAGACGGCTCGCACTGGCGATGGCTTTGACCAATTGCAGCCGCAGAACCGAAGCGGCTTCCGGAATGCGGGCGATGAGGGGTTTGGCTTCAAATACCAGCCGGGCGCGGCCTTCGGCGCTTGTGGTGTCGCAACGCTGCCGGAGGGTGTCGAGCAGGAAGGTGGCGAGCGGGGCGGCGTGCGCGGCGGCCTCAAGCATGGTGTCCAGCCCTTTCTCGCGGATGAAGGTATCGGGGTCGTGCTCGGGAGGAAGGAACAGGAAGGCGAGGGTGATGTCGCCACGCAACGCGGGAAGCGCGTTTTCGAGCGCGCGCCAGGCGGCTTGCCGCCCGGCGGCGTCGCCATCGAAACAGAACACGATGCGGCTGGTTTGGCGCAGCAGGGTTTGGATGTGGTGCGGGGTGGTTGCGGTTCCGAGCGTGGCGACGGCGTTTTCCATGCCGAACTGGGCCAGCGCGACGACGTCCATATAGCCTTCAACCACGATGGCAAAACCGGCGGCACGAATCGCTTTCTGTGCAAGGGAGAAGCCGTAAAGTTCTCGGTTTTTTTCGAAGAGGGGGGTTTCAGGCGAGTTCAGGTATTTGGGTTCGCCGCTGCCGAGTATCCGTCCACCGAAGGCGATGATGCGCCCCCGGCGGTCGTGGATCGGGAAGATAATCCGGTTGCGGAAGCGGTCGTAGCGCCGCCCCTGGTCATTGTCGATGACCAGCCCAGTGGTGTTCAGGAGCTTGTCTTGGTAGTTGGGAAAGACCCGCTGGAGCGATGTTTGCGCGTCGGGAGCGAAACCGATGTCGAAGCGCGCGGCGATGTCGGGTGACAGGCCGCGCTTTCCCAGGTAAGCAGTGGCAGCGGGGGAGTGTTTGAGCGCCTCGCGGTAGAACTTCGCGGCGGCGGCCATGATTTCGATGAGACGATCATAGTGGTCGTCCGATTGCCTGACGTTGCGCCCATCGTCGGGAACCTGTATCCCGGCATCCCGCGCGAGTTCCCGGATGGCTTCGACGTAGGGTAACCCGTTGTACTGCATGAGAAACCCGATGGCGCTACCGTGCGCGCCGCAGCCAAAACAGTGGTAGAACTGCTTGGACGGGCTGACCGAGAAGGAAGCAGATTTTTCCGAATGAAAGGGGCAGCAGGCGAAGTAATTAGCCCCGCCTTTTTTGAGCGGCAGATAGCGTTCGATGACGTCGACGATATCGACCCTGGCGAGCAAATCCTGGATGAAGGATTGTGGAATGTTCATCGGTCGCCAAAAGCATCACGCCGGGGGATATCCTGATGGATTCTCACCCGGCGTTGGATTCGGTTGCGGGCGGCTGCCGTGTTGGCATGCCGTCCGGAATCGGAGAAACAGGTTCAGTACAGCTTGGGCGGCAGCATCTGGCTGCGCAGGCGCTTATGGTTGCGCTTGACTGCCGCAGCGAGCTTGCGCTTGCGCTCGGTGGTCGGCTTTTCGTAAAACTCGCGTGCACGCAGTTCAGTCAGTACGCCTGTTTTTTCAATAGTACGCTTGAAGCGGCGGATAGCGACTTCAAACGGCTCGTTTTCCTTGACGCGGATACCCGGCATGCCTGTTCCCTTGGGATGCTTGAAAGTAAAACGCTAAGTATATGTCGCCCCGAGCCAAATAGCAAGAGAAGCTTCCATCGCTGGCGTGACCTTCTTTTGTTTTGGCGGGGTGGAAGCTCCGATGAACCCAGCGAGCAGTTCTCTGGCGTGTGTCCAAGGTTTAACGGTGAGATTCAATTCGTTTGCGAGGCGTAAAATGCCTGTTTTCGCCGGTTCCGATATATAAACCCTCCGGTTGCCAGTCGATGTGGCTCCACTGGGCGACGGCTTTCTCTTTTGTCTCCACGATGCCTAATTCTCCGCAGTCATGCCACCTTGAAGAATCGTGGATTATGACCCGGGCGCGGACAGAAAATCCATTTTTCATAGGCACCAGGTACACCTGGGCCCCGTAAAATGCCTTGTCGTTTTTTCCATCACCCCATGATATCGCAATGGTTTTGTCCACATACTGAAAAGGTCTATGCGATATGGATGAATACAAGTATGCACCGGTAAGCACACCGACCAGGAAGGTTGCGCCGACCAGGAAGACAAAAGCAGGGCTGCGCATGCAGACTCCTTTCCGTGTTTGATTCGTGGCGACACAACAGGTGGCACATCGGCTGTTGCTTGATCGACGATGGATTCTGTGAGTTGGCTTAAGCCTGGGCTAATTGCGGAGTACGCCAAATACTTTCTGCGCCAAGCTGCCTGCAGCGCTAAGCGGATCCTTGCGAATTGCCTTCTCCTCTTCTGCAATCATCGTATAAAGGCCATCGAGCGCCTTGTTTGTGACATAGCCGTCCAGGCTGGCATCCTCCTTGCTGATCAGCCCGAACCTGGCAGCGCTGCTGGCAAATTTGTCGTATTGTTCGGCCAGTTTCACCTTGGCGATTGACTGCTGTACGATGGGCCGGAATTTGTCGCCGAGCGGAGCCGACGTGGTTCGGCGAAAATACTCAGTGGCGGAGTTGTCGCCGCCGGTAAGAATGCCTTTGGCATCTTCTACGGACATGCCCTTGACCGCGTCCACCAGCAGTTTCTTCGCTTCGGGCACGGCGGCTTCGGCGGCGCGGTTGAGGGATGTTTCCAACTCATCAACCTGTTTGCCCATACCAACGGAGCGCATCATTTTCCCCGCCCTGTCCAGTTTATCGGGTAAGGGTATCCGCACCTTGGGATTGCCGAGAAAACCGTTTTCCTTGCCCAGCAGGTCAACGGCTTTGTTTGCCCCCTGGGTGAGGGCCTCCTTAAGACCGGCGGTTGCGTCATTGCTGGTGAGTTGATCGAGAGAGAGGGCATAGGCCGCCCCCGACAGCAACAAGGCAGCAAGAAGGATGAATTTGCGCATAACAAACCTCAGAAACACAATAGGACAATAGGTTTTTGTTCTACCTCTTGGCCAGAGTTGCAGTGAGCTTGCCCCGTTGAACCGGAGGCGAAGAAGCGAAGGCCGTACAGGAAGCGGGTTCAGGCAGCAGAAATTCAAAGTGAGACACTACCAGTTTCTGAATATGGGGAACAGGCACTCCGGCAGGTAATATTCAGTTTTTTTAAGCTGTAGCAATGTTTCAATCCACGCCCGTGACCGGGCGACAAAAGCGCTTGAAAGAGGTTACGCCTCTCCCAAGCGAGATTGTCCCCCTAACAGGATGCTCAAAAAGTCTGAAGCACTGGAGAAACCTATGTCTACAAGGCCAAAAATGGCCGAAAACTACCTTGTAAAGCTGCTTTTCGGACTGATTTTGGCCTGTCTTGTGGACTCTGG
>WREK01000150.1 GCA_009779355.1 Betaproteobacteria bacterium
CATCTCCATGGTAATCACCTCTTCCTCCTGCCTAAAAATCAGGCAGGACAGGTTAAATACCCTGGTCAATTTTGGGCCGGTATACCCCGCCCTACATGGTCAGTTTTCGGCCGGCGTGAACAACCGTGTATCGTCAGGCACCGGCATACTGGTATGGCACTGTGCGGAACGGCTCGTATCGAACTGGATCGTTCTCAATGTCACCTCTTTGACCGGGACGCAGGCAAACAGGATCACCACCACCGCCACCCAGACCCGGTTTTCGATCCGCATCGAGGAGAGCACCCCCTTGTTACCCTCGTCAACGCCTTCCGTGCGCGCTTTGAGCCATTCCTGGATCACGATGAAAGCGAACGGGATGGCAAAGAGGCCGCTGGCCAGTAGAACGTGCCAGATGCCGTTGCTTACGATCCAGCCAACGAGCGTCAGGTAATACTCAAGATAGTCGGTCGTTGCAAGCGTCATGTTATTGCCCCTTTCATAGCCTGTGCCGCTTCAAGCAGGACGACGACCAGGATGCAGGTGAGTTCTACCCGCGCCAGCCGCCATTGGGTGTCATTACCCGGCTCACGCTTCAAAACCCGGCGGCGCATCCACACCCACCCGGCGGCGATGTTGGCGTACAGGATCAGCCGCCAAGCGAGGAAGAGGTTTGCATGGGAGTCCATCCACGCTTGCCAGTGCCCGACGCTTCCGGCCAGCGCAATGCCGACCACGTTGATCGCCACCAGCACGCCGAGCGCCCCCAGACACCAGAGCGCCGCAATGACAGCTTTCCGCAGCCATCTGGACTGAAACCACTTATGGCCGCTCAATTTGCTTCACCCTGTCCCGTGTCGTGTCGCCCTCGAACACCCCGCCTGATGCAGCGGCGCGTGCTGCCTTCCTCTGGACGATGGCAAGCGCCGCATTGCCCGTAAGCGAATGGCGCAATTCCAGTTCGGCTTTCAGGCTGGCGATTTCCTGCGTGAGCGTTTGAATCTCCTGGTCGACCGCCTGCATCGCCATCTCGTTGGCCGACACGTTCGGTTCTTTTTTCCCGGCCCGGAGCATCCTCTCCAGCAGGAGCGCCTTCTCCAGCGTGCTGGACAAGGCAACTTCAGAGGCGAGACGTTTTCCGAGCGCGTCCTGATCCGGCTCATCGCGCAGGGCCTCGATGACCGAGCGGGTGACGGGGAGATAGTTGCTCCCAGCGCGCTCAAGGTTGGTGGCGTTGATGGTGCTTGTGCCACTTACCAGGTTCGCAAGGGACTGGAGCTTTGCCTCGTATTCTTCCTGGATCACCGCCATCAACCCCTCGCCGGGGGTCGTCTCCGTCTTAGTACAGCTATCGCATGTCCTCTGGATGCGCTCACCCAATACCCGCGTGGCGAACTGCGCGGCGGCGGTTGGGGAACTCCATGTCTGGCAGACAATCCGGTTGGCACACGCGCCGGTGGAAAGCGTGGAGGTATCGGTGGCGCTTCTTGCCGTCAGCAGGTTGAAACCCGCGCGGGCCACGTCATTGACGACTTTGACCGGCGGTTGGCTGGCCCCGCCCGCGTTTGTGCCGCCGATCCAGGTCACACCCGTGTTGCCCCGGT
This sequence comes from Betaproteobacteria bacterium, assembly GCA_009779355.1. Lineage (GTDB taxonomy): Bacteria > Pseudomonadota > Gammaproteobacteria > Burkholderiales > Rhodocyclaceae > WRNU01. The sequence goes on from WREK01000150.1 coordinate 1,584, forward strand.
TGGTCTCAGCGGTCTCAACCGCCGAAACCGCATCCTGGTTGCCTGAAGAAACCGTGGTATTGAGCGTAAAACCTTCGGAGAGCGAATTCCAACTGGATTGCCCCCCGGCGATGTCCATCATCTTTTCGCCAATGGCGCGGCAGGTGAGTTTGGAGCGGTCGAAATCGAGCCTGCCTTGAAGGATGCCGTTCGTGAGCAAGTTGTAGAGCGCGGGGTAAGCGCGCTGGATAATCATCGCCGGAAGCGAAGCCACGGCGCTCGTGGCGTTCTGGATCACACTGCTCATCAATGTCTGGAAACCGTTGGTAATGCCGTTCAACTGATTCTTGATGGTCGTGGTAATGCTCATGTCGCCACAGATGAGATTACTGTTCCAGCCCAGGCCCACACTCATGAGGTTTGTGTAGTTGCCCGTTGGACTGAAGGACACGGCCCGCCCCCCGCCGATGCTGTAGATGAGTTCGTCGCCGATGACGTTTCCAGAGACGCTCACGGTGGTGCTGTCGAGGTGAGTGTTGGCGGCCTGGGCAAAACCTGAAACAAGGGCGCAGGCGATAAGCAGGGTGGTTTTTTTCATGGGGTGTCGAAATCAATGCTGAAGAGAAATACTTGTCCCTTGCGTTCGCAACATGCATAGGGACGCCAGAGTGCCCAGGCGTAGTCGCCATAGGTGGCCTGCGTTTGCGTCCCGCTGTGCGGGAATACGGCGCAGGTCGTCGACAGGGTTGGGGTGAGTTCCTGCCACTTGCCGGTTTTCGCGTCGTGCTCGATCAATTCACCGGCAGGCCAGTAGCCGGGAGATTCCTTGGCCAGCAGCGGCCAATAAACATGGGGCTGAAGGTTGCGCGTGACGATGTCGCCGGAGCGCTGCGCGATGACGGCCCCGGATTTGTAGTCATCGGACTGATGCAGGAACCCCGTGCGCGGATGCACGTTGCCCCAGGTCTGCGTCAGGTCAGTGATCTCCCGGAGCCCCGGAATCATGGAGGCGGGATAGAGCGCCTCGGGGAGATCCTGACGCCATGAAACATCCAGAACAGAGAGGAAGTACGGAAAAAACATCGTTCCCGCCCCAGGGCAGGAATAGGAATAATCCTTCATCATTTCCGAAAAGACCGCGCCACCAGGATGTCCGATCACGTCGGAATTCTTGAACATGGCGAGATTGTTCTCGTGGGCTTCGTTCGTCGTGTACCACTCACCGCCCTGAGCCTGATTGTTTGTCTGGCTCATCTCCCGCACTTCCTCCCAGGGGTTTTCGCCGGTGACGGCATAGCTTGATACGACGGCATCGGGGACGTAGTGGCGGTACTTCGTCGAGGTGCGTATCTCGCACTCGTAATACGTGCAGTAGAGCCAGAAACAGATACCGACGACGCGCCAGTCGAGGCAATCGACGGAGAGGGTCGATTCGATGATCTGATCCGTTTTGAGCGCGCTCGCGTTACCGCTCAGGACTGCGAGGGACAGAATCAGGGCGCGGGAGACGGGTTTTATTCTAATTGCACACCGTTCCGGTAGGTGGCGATTTTTGCGAGTGCGGCCTCGACATCGTGTTCGCCGTAGACCACGAAGCGGCGATCCACTACGACGGCGGGAATCTTGGTGACGCCCAGAGAAAAGGCATCCAGTACGCCCTGATGAGCAACCGCGAGTTGCTGGTGAATCGCCGGGTTTTGCGCGAGTCGCTGGCGAATGATTACAGCCGCTTTACTGGCATCCGGCGGTAAGCCTTCGGACAAGACAGCTTCGATTTGCTTCGGCGCATCAAGCGCGACCACGCGCACGCTGCCGACCAAAGTCATGTGGTGCCGAGAATCCGTAAAAACGACCGCCTCCGCCCAAGCATAGGGACACAGCCCCAAAATGAACCCGGAGGCGGAAACGGTGGCGGCACAACGAAAGGAACGAAACCGGGGCATGGCTGGCGGGAGCTAAAAAACACCCACCTAGTCAACCCTGAATTGCTCCCGTCCGACAGCGAAAAAAGGATTCAGCGGCAAACCCATTTTTCCTATTGCTTTGGAGGCAATTCCACTTTAATCCCTTTTGTCATAGAGCAGTCATTTCTAGGAGAACTCCCATGCCAGGCATCGAAAAACTGAGTGCTTCCAAAGTGGCCCGTATCACTAAGCCCGGAAAATATGGCGATGGAAACGGTCTATATTTGCAGGTCACAAAAACTCTAGTCAAAAGTTGGGTATTCCGTTATCAGATAGATAACAAAGAACATTATATGGGTCTCGGTCCTCTCCGTCTCGTCAATCTCAAGGAAGCAAGGAAAAAAGCTCATAAGGCACGTACCTACCTCGCGAGTAAAATAGATCCCTTACGAGAACGTCAGATGATCATCAGCAAGAAGAAAGGAATCGATGAATATGATAAAACTTTTGATGAATGTATCATCGAATATATCGAGCATCACAAATCTGGATGGAAGAGCATAAAGCATTTGAAACAGTGGGAAAGCTCTCTTGCTACATATGCCTCTCCTCACTTCGGAAAGATGCCTGTGCGAGAAATATCGACGGCACTTGTTTTACAAGCCCTTAAACCAATATGGGCTATAAAAACAGAGACAGCTTCCCGACTCCGTGAACGCATCGAACGGGTACTTTCTTGGGCTTCTGTTTGTGGTTATCGAGAGGGGAATAACCCAGCGAGATGGGATGGTCACCTTGAAGAATTATTACCGAAACCGGCTCGGATCAAGATTATCCGTCACCATCCGTCGATTCCCTACCAGGAGATAGGAGAGTTTTTCAGACAGTTGAATACCGAAGAAGGCATTGCAGCAAGAGCGCTTGAATTCACGATCTTTACCGTTTGTCGGACATCCGAGGCACTATACGCCAGATGGCAAGAAATTGATCTTGCACGGCGTGTCTGGGTCATTCCGGGCGAGCGAACGAAGAACGGACGGATGCATCGTATCCCTTTGGTAGATGCCGTACTGAAAAATTTAAACGCGCTCAAAGGACTGCATCCAGAGTGGGTATTCCCGAACCTGAAAAGGGGGAAGCCGTTTTGTGAATCTGTCATGTCTGTCCTACTTAGGAAAATGAACCGCCATGACATCACCGTGCATGGTTTTCGTTCGGCCTTCCGGGTATGGGCTGCTGAAATGACAAATTTCCCCCGAGAGGTCGCGGAAATGGCACTGGCGCACAAGCAGGCATCCACGGTTGAACAAGCTTACCAACGATCTGATCTGTTCGGGCGGCGTCAAGCCTTGATGCAAAACTGGTCCGACTGGTGCGTCAGAGATTTACCAACTACCAACCAGGAAGAGTAGACCCCCGAGCGGGAGGAATACCTAGCGAATTTTCAAGCAACTACTAAAAAGAGATTTTTGTAAGTATTTGATTATTGTAGAGGTGGAAAATCTACCACCCTACCCCGTAGCCCACTTTGGAGGAGTGCTGTTCTTCCCGATTACATTCGTAATTATCTGATATATATAAGAAGTTTGATTCTACGCATGCTCTGCGAGCGATAACTCTACCCCGATCCCCGAGTTAACCCCCGAGTTGACCCCCGACTTGGGAGGAAAATTCAACTCACACTCTCCATGTTTCCCAGCAAGGGATCGTTCAATCGAAAACTCGCAACACACACTCAAAAATTTCTTGACACGTTTTTCGTGATCTTGTACCTTGATATCATACGTTTGTCGTGTAAGCGCGATGACTATTTTGTGTAACTACGATGATTATGATGAGACAGTCGCTATCTCGGTGTGTTGAACAAGTGCGGAACAGCACTCCCCCTGATATGAACTCCCTGATACTCAGGAAGCGTTCTAACAGGATGCTCAAAAATTCCCCGGCACCTTCGGTAACTGGCCTCTGACGGCGACGGATTGGATTCGACAAACCCCTGGAGAAACCTGGGAACCCGTTTCAGGTGGTTTTTTGGCCCCTTA
>WREK01000151.1 GCA_009779355.1 Betaproteobacteria bacterium
ACCTATGTCTACAAGGCCAAAAATGGCCGAAAACTACCTTGTAAAGCTGCTTTTCGGACTGATTTTGACCTGTCTTGTGGACTCTGGCACCTGAAAAAATAGTTTTTGAGCACCCTGTTAAGCGGTTTCGGTTCATCAAGTTGATACAAAACGCCCCTTCGCCCGCTTGCGGGGAAGAATTATAGGTTGGGGTGCGCGAAGCAACCCCAACGTGCAGGGGCAATGGGGTAGCAGCTGCTTGGGGCTTGTTTGATCCAGATGCGCGCATTTCCCTCTCCCGCCCCTTCGGGGCATCCTCTCCCGAAAGCGGGAGAGGGGAACGGGTGTACAGGCCAAGCCCGAAAACGCCCTATCCGTTCTTCACTACAATATTCGGAAACTTGTGCGACATATCGCGAGGGATGCACGCAAGGGCGGCAGCGGTTTTGCGGGCGATGTCCCGGTAAATTTCGGCAATGCGGCTTTTCGGGTCGCAGGCCACGGTAGGCGCGCCGGAATCGGTTTCTTCCCGTATCTTGAGATCAAGCGGTAATGCGCCGAGGAAGAGAACGCCGTAGTCGTTGCAGATTTTCTGCCCGCCACCTGCGCCAAAAATGTGTTCCTCGCGGCCACAGCCTGAGCAGATGTGGATGCCCATGTTCTCGACCACGCCAAGGATGGGCACATTGACCTTCTCGAACATCTTCAAACCCTTCCGGGCATCAATGAGGGCTATGTCCTGCGGCGTGGTGACGATCACCGCGCCAGTCAGGGGCGCACTCTGGGCCAGGGTCAACTGGATGTCGCCCGTACCCGGCGGCAAGTCGACCACCAGGTAATCAAGATCGCGCCAGCGCGTCTCGGTCATCAATTGGGTCAGCGCCCGTGTAGCCAGCGGACCGCGCCAGATCATCGGGGTATCGTCGCCAACGAGCAAACCGACCGACATGACTTGCAAGCCATACGCTTCAACCGGCTCCATCGTTTTGCCGTCGGCCGATTCCGGCCTGCACGCTTCAACGCCAAGCATCTGCGGCAACGAAGGCCCATAGATGTCCGCATCGAGCATGCCAACATTGGCCCCCTCGGCTGCCAGCGCAAGCGCAAGGTTGACTGCCGTCGTGCTCTTGCCCACACCGCCCTTGCCAGAAGCCACGGCGATGACGTTTTTCACCCCAGGCAGAAGTTTTACGCCGTTCCTGACCGCGCGCGCCACGATTCTGTCACTGATTTCGATCTCAACCCGTTCCACGCCCGATATGGCATGCACCGCATTAACGAGCAGGCTCCGAATCGATTCGCGGCGACTGCGCGCCGGATAGCCGGGTTCGACCTCAAAACGCACCGTACCCCCTTCAACCGTAAGCCCACGGATACGGCGGGTAGAAACAAAATCCTTGCCGGTATCGGGATCTGCCACGGCTTGCAAGGCATCACTGACGCTTTGCGTAGAAAGGGCTGGCGAACTTGGGGTCATAGCGATTCCTTGTTTTATTTCAACACGACAGGCACCAGCCGCTGGACTGAAATCATATCGGACGCATCTCCTGGGCACCTCGAAAAACATCGGGTTTGGCTAAAAGAGCAAAAATTTTTCCAATGAAATCAAAGGGAGATTTTTCTGACTCCATGAAACAAGGAAGTTTTTCGAGGTGTCCTCCTATGTATCCTTGATCTCTGTTATCGTTTCACCCCATCGCCAGCTGACTTACGCTCGGCCCACAGAGCCAGCCCCTGTGCGTTAAGTTCCATATCTACGCTCAGCATCGGCACGACCCCTTCCCGGCGCATAGCGGGCGCTTCAGCAAGCATGTATCGCTCAATGGCCGCGTAAATGGCATTTTTCCTGTCTTCTCCCGCTCCCGGCGCCGCCTCGGCCAGCGCAACGAAATCGTCGATCCTGCGCAGCAGTTGTTCGCCCAAGCGTTCCACGCCGTCCACCCGGCTGAAATGAGTGAGATACATCGCATCGGGCTGGAGCGCTAGCAGGCGCCGGATCGAATCCTTCAACACCTCCGGGTCGAACTGCGTCGGGGTCGTGGCAGGAATGAGGAAAGGTTCCCCGTCCACATATAGTTCGCGGTACGCAATGCCGAAGGTGTCGCCGGCAAAACAGGCGTGTGCGCGCTCGTCCCACAAACAAAGATGGTGCCTGGCATGGCCAGGTGTATACAGGCATTTCAGGAGCCGCCCCGCAAGGCTGAAAACTTGCCCGTCGCCGGCTTCGATCACCCTGTCGGCCGGAACCGGAATCAACTCACCGTAGAGATAATGGGTTTTTTCCGGGCCATACACCTCCAGGGTAGAGGCATAAAGCCGGCTGGGGTCGATCATGTGACGCGCCCCATCCGGATGCACCACCAGCTTCGCGTTCGGCAAACGAGCCATGTAGGCGCCGCTTCCGCCTGCGTGGTCGAGATGCACGTGTGTGAGAAAAATATAATCCACAGCTTCCGGCATCAGGCCGAGTTCGGCAAGTGCGTCCAAAAAGCGCGGCAGCGAGTCGTTGTGGGTCGTATCGACAACCGCCACACGCCCTTTCTCCACGATCAGGTGCACGGCGGCCAAGCCGGGACGCGCAAAACCGGAATCCACAGCATAAATGCTGTCGGGCCAGTTAATCAGATTTTTTTCCATGGTCGTTCGAAACCCAGAAAACCAAAAAGTTCGTGAGGATAAAACGCTTTGCCGGGACAGGCAATTAACAGGATGCTCAAAAAGTCTGAAGCACTGGAGAAACCTATGTCTACAAGGCCAAAAATGGACGAAAACTACCTTGTAAAGCTGCTTTTCGGACTGATTTTGACCTGTCTTGTGGACTCTGTCACCTGAAAAAATAGTTTTTGAGCACCCTGTTAAATATCCGCCAGGAAAACGCTGATTTATTCCATCCGGGCATCGCAGGTGCGGGTTTCAAACACGTCCATGTCCGTTCGTCGGCTTGCAGGCCATGTGTCAGGCTATGTTTTGGGCGGGCTTGAAACCCGCACCTGCGATGCCAGAACGCTCAGGAATTGTTCAGCGTTTCCATAGGGGCGGGTTTGATAGAATGATTGTTTTATCAAAAAATCCAGGCCATGTCCCGCAAGATTCTCGTTACCAACGCCCTGCCCTACGCCAACGGCGACATCCACCTCGGCCACCTTGTCGGCTACATTCAGGCCGATATCTGGGTACGGTTTCAGCGCATGCGCGGCCACACGGTGTACTTCGTCTGCGCCGACGACACCCACGGGGCACCCATCATGCTGCGGGCAGAAAAAGAAGGCATCACCCCCGAGGCCCTCATCGCCCGCGCACACGGCGAACACCTGCGCGACTTCACCGATTTCAGCGTGATCTTCGACAACTACTACTCCACCCACAGCCCGGAAAACCGCGCCTTCGCCGAAGATATTTACGCCCACCTCAAGGCCGCAGATCTCATCGAAACCCGCTCCATCGAACAGTTCTACGACCCGGCCAGGGAAATGTTCCTGCCGGATCGCTTTATCAAAGGCGAATGCCCGAAATGCGGCGCACAAGACCAATACGGCGACAACTGCGAAGCCTGCGGTGCGGCCTACGCCCCCACCGAGTTGAAAAACCCCCGCTCTGCCGTCTCCGGGGTCGCTCCTGTGCTGCGCGCCTCGGAACACTACTTCTTCCGGCTGTCTGACGCACGCACTGTTACCTTCCTGCGCGAATGGACAACGGGCGAGGCCTGTCCCGGCACGCGCAGGCTTCAGCAGGAAGCCGCCAACAAGATGCGCGAATGGCTCGGTTCCGAGGGCGACAACAAACTCACCGACTGGGACATCTCGCGCGATGCGCCCTATTTCGGCTTTGAAATCCCGGATGCCCCCGGAAAATATTTTTACGTCTGGCTCGACGCCCCCATCGGCTACCTGGCGAGCTTCAAGAACCTCGCCGACAACAGTGCCGACATTTCCGTCGAGGACTACATCGACGCCAAAAAAGCTGCCGCCCTCGGCACCGAGATGGTGCACTTCATCGGCAAGGACATCCTCTACTTCCACGCCCTCTTCTGGCCAGCGATGCTGGAATTCGCGGGCTACCGCACCCCAAGCCAGCTCTGCGTCAACGGTTTTCTCACCGTTGATGGCATGAAGATGAGCAAGAGCCGCGGAACCTTCATTACCGCGCGCTCTTGGCTCGACCAGAAACTCGACCCCGAAGCCCTGCGCTACTACTTCGCAGGCAAATCCAACGGCAGCATGGAAGATGTCGACTTGAACCTTGACGACATGATCGCCCGCGTAAACGCCGACCTCATTGGCAAATTTGTGAACCTTGCCAGCCGCTCTGCCGGTTTCATCAACAAGCGTTTCGACGGCAGGCTGGGCGCCACCGATAGCGCCGCCGTGCAAGCCTTTGCCGATGCCTGGAAAGAAAACACCTTCGTCGACGCCTTCGAAACCCGCGATTTCAGCCGGGTACTACGCGAAGCCATGCGGCTCGCCGACCTCGCCAACCAGTACGTCAACGACAAAAAACCCTGGGAACTCGCCAAACAGGAAGGAAAAGAAGAAGAACTGCACACTGCTTGCAGCACCGCCCTCACCCAGTTCCGCGACCTCACCCGCGCCCTCAAACCCGTGTTGCCGTCACTTGCCGCGCAGGTTGAACAATTCCTCGCCATCCCCCCGCTCGACTGGCAAGGCCAATGGGAACCCTTGCCCGCCGGGCATCGGATCAATCCCTACAGCCACCTGATGACCCGCATCGAGCACGCCCGCATCGACTCCCTGATCGAAGCCAACCGCGACACGCTTGCGAAAAACTGACAGGTGTCAGTGCCGCAACGCGCGGGTAGTGCGTTTTTGGTTTTCGGGCGGCAGGATGCAACATAAGAGAGCAGCAGTTCCAAACGTATACGCTTATTGAAATAAAAAATGGTGACGCTGCGCGTCAAAAGGCTACGACCGTCGGAGGGCGGCCTCCGGCCTTGTCCGACCTACGATTCACTTCGGGCTACACTTACCGCCAACTATGATATCGGGATGCAATCGCCCTGTCTTTGGAAGGGGTACAAACCCCTTCCAAAAGTTTGTTATTAACCCGGCAACCTTTGTTTTCACATTTAATCCATTAAAAATCAACGAATTACATCAAATATTCATCGCCTATTTGATTGCCGGTTTAATAAACCGGCCTGAAAGCCGGTTCTGAATAGTTGTTGTTCAAAAGCCGGGGCAAAATCATCCAGTTCTCCTGATCGTGAACCTGCGGCAGGATCACAATGATAAACTCCATGAAGTTTTTCACGGTTTGCTTGTTATTTTGTAATTTCTTATATCTATTCTGAGGATACAAATTCTTTGAAGAGAAAAGTAGAAGTAGTAAATGGCGGTTCTTGTCCTCTGTCAGCATCCACACGCGAGCCCGTGGAAGCGGTGTTCCTGTCCAAAAACGGACAGGTACTCAAAGTGAGTCCGGCGCTGAAACCGTGGCACACAAAGCGTAATCGAATGGCGTCCCGGACATGCCGTGCGGCGGGGTCTGCGCGCGTGTGCGCA
>WREK01000152.1 GCA_009779355.1 Betaproteobacteria bacterium
ATTTACAGAAACCCACATTATCACATTTTTACATTTACACAAATCTTGCCGACAGTGTCGGCACAATCTCTTCGCGTGATGGGCGACAGCCGCACCTACGAATACGCCGTGGCGCTCCGCGCCGTGCAGACCACCGATTTCATGACGACGGACTGGGTAAAACTCCCCTGGCCACTCCTGAAGCGGGTATCGAACCGCATCATCAACGAAGTGCGCGGCATCAACCGCGTTACTTATGATGTGTCGAGCAAGCCGCCTGCGACGATTGAGTGGGAGTGAGGCGAGTTTGTCTCGTGCTGTCCCATGTAATCTTTTTTTGAATGAAAATTGAAAAATAAACAAAGGATTATGTGTTCATGTCGGCTCATGTCGTATCAAGCCATCTTGCACGAACTGACGGTAAACTTGACGGTAAACAATTTTTATTCAAAATGAATTTCCAAGTTTACCGTCACAAGAGCCGACGGTAAACCTGACGGTAAACTGACGCCACCCGATTTTTGTTATTTAATCTGCATTTAAGTTTGTGTTTTGGGAGATTGCAGCGACCTGTAATTTATTCGCCATACCCCCTATAGATCTTCGCTTATCTCAAGATCAAGAACCTCGAAAGCCATTTTCCTTGCTTCGGTGATCACATCGCGCGCAGAAGTACCCTTCAACCAGCAATCAATCATGTTGGCCCAGCACTGGGTCATGATGCGACGTTCGGCGGAGTAACGAGAGACGTTATAAATTGCTGCTATCCGGTTTTTCGGTGCATGAGCCAATGCCATTTCGATCCAGCGTTCATCGAATTTGGCGCGGTTCAAGCAAGTTGAAAAAGTTCGTCTCAGGTCATGCACCCCGAAAGACTGAAAATCCGGGTCTGTCTTGATAATACGCATAACAGCAGCGGTGATGACCCGATTCAAGGTGGCGTTACTTATGGGCGTATCGCTATCGTAACGGCTTGGATGCAAATATCGGCTGCATCTGAAGCAAGTGCGGAACACTGTCAGAATATCCATTGCCTGGTCAGCCAAATAAACAACGTGGTCTCTGCCTGCCTTCATTCTCTTGGAAGGTATTACCCAACGATCATTTTTGAAATCTATTTCATCCCACGTGGCTCCAATGAATTCGCTTTTGCGCACCCCTGTAAGCAGGATGAACTTAATCGCCAAGCGCAATGTTGGCATCGTTGCAACCTGCTCCAGCGCAAGAAAAAAGACTCTGATTTCTTCAGGGCTGAGAGCACGCTCACGTGGCTTCATCGTTGCAATGGAGGAGGCGCGGACTTCTTCAGCCGGATTGACGGTTTTCAGTCCACATCCTCGTGCATGTCGAAATATGTTGAGAACTATTTCGCGTGCGTGAAGGGCGACGGCAGGGCCGCGTTTTTCTTTCAAATCGTCAAGCAGTGCTTTCAGTCTTAGAGGGGTGATTTCATCTAGTTTAAGCTTGCCAAGTTTTCCAGCTAATACGCGTTTGTAAGTGCTCTTGCGCATCTCCAAGGTACTGTCTGCCAATTGTTCAGATCCGCTTTTCGGGTCGCTTTTGAATTCAAAGTATTTTTGCGTCCATTCTTCAAATGTCAGGGATTCAGATGCAACGGTTCGTTTTTCGGCCTTCGTTCGAGCGGGGGAGATACCAGCTTCCACAAGCCGCTTGGCCTCCATTAAAAGCATCCGGGTTTCTGCAAGGGAAAGCGATGTACCGAATTCCAATGAGGCAAGATTTCGCGTGCCCTTACCAGGAAGAGTGCTGTCGTAACGACCCAAAGTCAGAGTTTCACGCCTGCCGTTTAGCCTGTAGTCATACCTGAACGTGATGGCTCCTGCTGGTGATACCGTCACATACATTCCGTCCCGGTCAACAACCTTGTATGTTTTTTCCTTTGGCTTCAGGGTTTTTAGCTTGGTATCGGTCAGCATTGCGTAGGTTCTTGTGGGGTTGAATACCTGCCCAGCCTCTCATGGGTCGAGTACATTTCAACCCATGATTGGAGATTTTTTCCTCTGCTCATCTATTAGGGTGGTATGGCTGACGACTTGAAACATCATCGGCATTTTGAGCATTTTTTCCCACCCACAAATCGCCCTGAAATCACCTCATTTCGCCACCAGCCCTGATCGAGTAGGAATGCCGGGGACACCATTTGCCCCGCTCCGCTTCCAGTTCGATAGCCCGGTCTACCTGCTCAGCCAGCCGGGAACGGGCAAGCGCTCGCAAGATGACGGCTCCTGCGAGGTAGGTAGCCCAGACCAGCACGAACAAGTCAAAGCTAGCCTCCCCCAGTACCACCAACAAAACCACGCAAAGCGCGGACAGCGCCAGCGCGTCCCGAGGCCGCAGCAGCCACTGAGGGTCGGTGCGGACGTAGTTAGCGCCATCGAGTACTGTCCAGTTAGCAAGCCCCAAGACTTTAGGCGTCTCATTGCCTGTAAAGATCAGGCTCACCTCGTGGCCGCAACGGGCGGGCATTGTTCGTGTATGAATGATGAATTTACGTTCGACACCCCCTTTGGGACGAACCCACAGTTCGTGCCGTTCGCTCGGCACGAGCGGGCGCAACTCTTTGAGGTGGACGTTGACGAGACGGCGTAACGCAACAATGCGCCCGCGAACCGTTTGCAGATTGGGCATGGTATTTTTTCCGTGGTGTTCAAGACCAGTCCAGCCTCTCGCGGGACAAGCGCGTTTCAATGGGTCGTTTCTGTGAAACGGCGCTTTCATCCTGATCACGAATTTTTAACTCCTACCAGAGGCCCAGAATTTCCCCCGTCAAGGCTTGCCAAATCTGGTGGTGGTAAAAACTCCGTGATATGCACACCTGGAGTTTTCAAAAAGAAACCTGAAAAAGCTGTTTTCTGGACATTTCAACGGTATCTTTTTTCTCTTACCGCTTTTGGCTTGTTTCGGGTAGCCCTATACTGGGCTTGCCTTCGAGGGCATCGCGCCCTCAAGCCTTCATCGCCCTCCGAGGCCATGAAGCCCGGTCTTCAACCGGCGTTGCGGTCGTTACCCGCCTTTGAAAATATCCGAGCCGTTGAGCCGGATTGAGTGATGCCCTTCGGGGCTGATCGTTGGCTGCACCCTCCCAAGGGCGGCAGCGAAGTTGTGAAGCAAGGCTTTGTCGGCAGTGGTTTCCCGCGCTGGGGCCGTTTCTGTCGGAACATGCCTATTGCTTCTGTCTATGCGGTGGCACGTCCTGCCACCGTTATTCCACCTTATGTCGGGCACACGCATCCGCGTCGCACATGGCAGCGGCCAATCGGTTCGCCATGTGTTTTTGCCCGGCCTCACACCCCCCGCTCGTCAGGGGGGAAGTCCTGGAGGTCATCATGCTTGATCCCTTTGAGCGCGTTTTTCTTTGCACCACCGATGCCGCCCTGCCGGTATCTCCAACCCCGCCACGGCCGAAATGCCTACGCGGACGGATCAAATTTCTATTTTTAATGCCGACGGGCACGGGGTGCATTGCGCACAACCGGCAAACCTGGAACCGGCGTGGCGCATCCGTGATCGTGCGCCACGCTCAAATTTCGATCACACATACCGGGGTTTTTGAGACCCGCCCCGCCGATGGGCAAAGGGTTTCAACGAACTGCTTGCTGTGCGCCGTCAGGACGGCACACGGCCTATTGAGGGAGATTCATCATGACACGCTTCAACTACCGCCCTGCCGGGCGACCTTCCGGCAACCTAAACCCGCAACCCGCCCGCCACCCGGACAAGGATGAATGGTTTTTGACTGGCATCCTTGCCCGTTACCGTCCGGGTAAGGTTGACCCGGTGCGTGTGCTGGAAATGCTCATCAAGCATTTCAACACCCAACATACGGCGTTTGAAAAAACCGTCTCATTCAAGACGAGAAGGGAGCGTGCCCAGTTCCTGCGGCGCTTCTTCCGCGACCTGTCCGGGAAAGCCGGTTTCAAGACCTTGCCCGATCCACGTAACCTCGGTGTCCGGCATATCCGCGCAATGGTCAAGGTCTGGCAGCAGGAAAAACTGGCTCCAGCCACAATCCAAACTTATTTCAGCTTCCTGCGTGGTTTGGCTTTGTGGCTCGGAAAAGCGGGATTCATCCAGTCCCCAGCGTATTTCGGGATGGAGCCTTCGGAATTCAGGAGAAGCGAAGTCGCACAATCCGACAAGAGTTGGTCAGCAGCGGGCATCGACATTGACGGATTGATCGAAAAGGTTTGTGCCTTTGATCATTATGTCGGGGCATCGCTCAAGCTGATCCGTCATTTTGGGCTGCGGCGCAAGGAATCATCATGTTCCGCCCGCACCGCTGTGTTGTACCGTTTGAAGCGACGGGGCTTGATCCTCTGGAACGACAGGCCGACGAATACATCTCCATCAAGGCCGGGGCGAAAGGCGGGAGGCAAAGATTCATCCCGCTCGATACCCCGGAACGGATCAAGGCACTGGCCTATGCGCAAGCGGTAGCCGGGGCAGAAGATGCCCATATGGGGCAACCGGGTTACAGCCTGCTCCAGAACATGTACCGTTTCGATTACGTGATGAGGAAATTCGGTGCAACGAAAAGGCTCTCAGGCGTGAGTGTGCATGGGCTGCGCCATGAGGCGATGATCGAGCACTACCAGCAACAGGCCGGGGAACTGCCGCCGGTGCGTGGTGGAAACCCCGTTTCACGTGAAAAAGATATCGCCGCCAGGCTCTCCGCCTCGAAGCTGGCCGGGCACAACCGCATGAGGGCTGCATCTGCCTACTTGGGCAAGCCGGTCGCCATACGCCGTCATGCGCAGAAAAACCCTCTCGTGCAGTGCGCCGATCAGGATGAGTCTTGATCGGGTTCCAGCACCTTCGCTTTCGCAATGGCGCGGGCGAACTTTTCCAGCAAGTCGGGGCGTTCCGCTTCAAGCGTGTTCACCCAAAAGGTGAACACCGCTTCCCAATCGGCCTGGGTTTTTACACCGGTGAGATTGATTCCAATTTTTCGGAATTCAGCGATCTCGCTACGGGTGAACCGGATTCTTTTACCTGAACGGAGCATGGTTCCGGCTCCTGTCAGGGGTGGCAGTATTCGTTACCGTCTGGAGGCCGGCATAGAGCGCAGTCTTGCCGATCTTGAGCCTTGCTGCTGCCTCGCGCACGCTCAGGCCTTTGGCGATGTGCCCGCGTGCCCGCTGCAATTTCTCCACTGTGATGACGGGCTTTCTTCCTCCTTTACGCCCTCTGGCTGCTGCTGTAGCTAACCCTGCCTTGGTTCTCTCTCGGATCAGATCCCGCTCGAACTGACCCAGTGCTCCGAATACATGAAAGATCAGCCGCCCGCCCGATGTCGTAGTGTCGATGACTTCCGTCAGCGAGCGAAAACCAATCCCTTTCGCTTCCAGTGTGGCAACAACTTCGATCAGGTGCGCCAGTGATCTCCCCAGCCGATCCAGTCGCCATACCATTAGCACGTCACCGTCACGAAGGTAGGCCAGGGCAGAAGCCAAACCGGGGCGCTCGG
>WREK01000153.1 GCA_009779355.1 Betaproteobacteria bacterium
AAAAGGCGCAGCTTGCGCAGTGGATGGTTTGACGATATCCGCTCTTCCAGCGTCCGGTAGCTGAATAGCGTGTCCTGCGTTGTGTCGGGACTTCTCATCTTCTTTCTCCTGCTTGGGCATCAGCCTAAATTATACCATAAGCATTTCCTGAATGGGGGTTTTTGAGCATCCTGCTAAAAAATAACCCCCCGAAAAATCGAGGGGTTCGTCAGCAGTCTGAAACCCCGCCCCTTCGGGCCGGGGTTCGTCTTTCCACCCCGAAGGGGCGGGGTTTCAAACCGAAATCAGTTTTACGATCAAGGTGCTATATTAATAGGTTTCGCCAAGGACCTACCCATCCTATCGCACTACGCCTGAATCCTTTCCAGGGCTTGCGCGGGCGTGATGATTTCCAAATTCTCGATGTGGTTGAGCGCAAGCATATCCTGGTCGCCAGTGATAAGCCATGCCGCCTTGCCCGCCAAGGCTAGATGAATGAATTTGTCATCGTCCGGGTCGCGGTAGATGGATGTCGTAATGGCGGTGACAGGCGGCTTTGGTGTCACCCACAACGCTACGGCGCTCATGTCGTGCAAGATGGCCTGACGCTGTTCCAGGCTGAGATAGCGGTCGAATTTCGGCCGCCCATAATCCTCGGGCGGCACCCTCGCCTTATGGTTCAGCGGCTTTGCCCCAATCCGCCTTGCACGCAGCAACCAGTGTGACCCAATCGTTGGGCGGGTTGCCGTGACTGAGCATCTTCTCAAATACCGTGTAGGGGTCAGACTTGCTGCCAGATGACCGCAACGTCTGCTCGTCATTGATCCATGCAAAAACGATCACCTTTGCTTTGGAGTCGTAACGGAAGAACAGCCGGAACCGCCGCCCGATCTTTGCCCGTCGCCAGTGCCGATGGGCAGGCCCCAGGGTATTGCCTTGCCGGTATTCATCCCGTGCGGGATTGCCTGGCACGACATCCATGATCAGGTGGCTCAACGCCCGGAACAATTTGACATTGGCGTTTGCTTTGGCCTTTTCGGGGTCATTGCGCAACGCCCGTTCAGCAGCAGTGTGCAACCGCCGTAACTGCCCAATTACCGCGTCGTGGAACAACAAAACCCAACCATGCCGCTGCATCAAAATTCCAGGTTGCCGTCGATCATTTCGTCAAAAATCTCTGTTTGCCCAGCGTGCGCCAACATTGCCTGGGTCAAATCTTCCGGCAATGAATGCAAATGCTTGCCCGTGCGAATATCGGCTTCAAGCAGTTCCAGGAAGACACCGATGGCCGGGTCTTCGTTTTCAGTTTCGGCACGCCTGACGATTACTTCATCACCGCACAAATCAAACGCCAGCCTGCTGCCGGTGCCTACGCCCAAAGCTTGTCGGATTGCCTTTGGCAGAGTGACTTGCCCCTTGGAGGTGAGGGTGGCAAGTTCATGGATGACGGGCATAACAATGCTCCAGTTCAAACGATGTCGAAATGGTAATGAATTTTCCTTACCTTGACAATACAAATTCAGGCACCGTGAAATCCATATATGGACGAAGCCGAAGCAAGCATGGCCTCGGGAGTAGGGCGGCTAAGGCCGAAGGCCGCCATCTGCGGGTCATCGTAAAACTGATTTCGGTTTGAAACCCTGCCCTTCATGGCGGAAAGACGAACCCCGGCCCGAAGGGGCGGTGTTTCGGTGAGTCTTTGGAAGGGGTACAAACCCCTTCCAAAAGTTTGCTAAACCGGCCTGAAAGCCGGTTCTAAATAGTTGTCTGCGCCGCCCTGCCCGCTTTACCTGTCTGCCTCGGCAGAAATCTCTGCCAATATCTGTTCCAGGTCTGAAGCATCACGGTAGCCGGCGATACGCGCGCCGTTGGGAAAGAACATGGTGGGTATGGCGGTTACGCGTAATTTTCTGCCCAGTACCACGTTATTTTCAATGGTGTCGCTATCGCAATTGCGCGCTTCCGGCGCCTTGCCCTTGGTAATCCATGCAGTCCAGGTAGCGGCTCTGTTTTTGGCGCACCAGATATGGCGCGATTTGGTTATGGAATCGTCTGAAAGAATCGGGTAGAGAAACGTATAGATGGTGACGTCTTTCACCTTTTTCAGTTCTTCGTTCAGTCGTTTGCAATAGCCGCAGTTGGGATCTTCAAACGTCACCATAACCCGCTGTCCGCTGCCGTTGACGCGCTCGACCGCCTGTTCCAGCGGCAGGGACTTAAAATCGATGCGGGCGCGTTCGTCAAGGCGCTCGCCGGTTAAATTACGCCGCGTCCTGGCGTCGATGATATTGCCGAAGATGAAGAAACTCACCGCCTTATCGGTGTAGAACAGGTCGCCGTTGTTGAGCACGATTTCATAAAGCCCGCCTCGCGGGATATGTGTCACCGATTCCACCACTGATTCCGAAATACCGAAGAAGGTCGCAACGCCTTTACGCACATTAGCTTCGATGGCTTTACGCTCTTTTTTTTCCCTGGCGCTCGCCACCGCAACGTTTTTACGCGCCTTGACGGTCTGCGCGTGCGCCGCGGAGATGGTGGATACGGCAACGACGGCCATCACCAGCAGAAGAAAAACGGTACGAATCGGGTGGAATATGAAAGACATGATGCACGATGATATCGTGTTTTGCCTTCAAGGATGTCCCGGTAGTGGAAAGTATCGTGGCAAACCTTACGGTCAATCCACACTTACTAAGTCCCTGCTTGTTTTGTGATTCTGTATATGCGCGTGCCGCCCCGTCAAAAAATCCTTTCAGATACCTTCCCGTATGTGGCTGTCGCATACGTTACTCATTGGCGTGATGAGAGGGGTCTCGATGATGGGCCACGGACATGAAATCGACTTTATCTATCAACCGCCTGAATACATCGTCCGAAATCTGGCGCGTTTGCGCCATGTGCGCGATAGTGTCGCGTTCTGCTTTCAACGCAATCTGGCGTAGTCTGCGTCCGACGCGGTCTGCTTTACGCAGCGTTTGCCCTTCATCGACGACGTAAAGCTGTTCGTCGGTGATCCGATACCCGTAAGCCTCTATCACTTTCAGGGCCGCCTGGGCGTAAAGCCCGGCTTTACCCGCATCAGGATCGTTCTTCGCCATATCGTGGCTGGCGTCCTCGACCGCTTTGATGGCTGCTGCCGCAGCCGCGCGGATGGCGTTTTCCTCCTTGCGCTCTTCGACAGACACTTCGGGCACATTCATTGCCTGTCCCCGCAACAGCCGGGGCAGCAGCACACTGGCAGCAACAAGCGATATCAGAATAACCATTGCCGCAAGGAAGATGGTTTGATCCCGTGCCGGGAAGGGCGCGCCATCATGCTTCATCACTAACGGCAGGGAAAGGACGCCCGCCAGCGTGACCGCCCCGCGCACACCCGCCAGCGACATCATCGGCACGATGCGCGGGTCGATTTTTTCGGGCTTGCTCCCGGAGCGGCGGTCACGGAACAGCGTCAGGTGCAATGAAACCCATAGCCAGAAGTAACGCAGAGTGAGGAGAGTAACAGTAATCACTAACGCACAAATCACCAGCCACGCGCTCGCGCCATACCCATATTCTCCCCCCCCCGCTGCCGTTATGGCACGGCTCACGATGGCGGGTAACTGCTCCCCTAGCAGCACGAACATGATGCCATTGAGAGAGAAGCGCACCATGTCCCACACGACGGTACGCTGAACCCGCGTCAACGCCAGGGCACGGCCACTCAATTCGATATAACTCATGGTGACCCCTGCCGCCACTGCGGCAAGGATGCCGGAGGCATAACATATTTCCGCCGCCAGATACGCGCCGAACGGGGTCAACAGGTTGATCAGGATGGCTGCGCCACTCTCTTCGCCCCAATGACGGGACACCCGGCGCTGCGTTAAATTGATGGCTAGTGTCACCGCAACACCGAACACCACGCCACCCAACGCCATCCACAGAAAAGCCAGGGAAGCCGTATGCAGCGAAAACATGCCGGTTGCCGCCGCCACAACGGCGAAACGGAAACACACCAAGCCGGAAGCATCGTTCAGTAACGATTCACTTTCGAGGATGTGCATCAGGCGTTTCGGCATCGGACTGCGCGAAACGATAGACGACACCGCCACCGGGTCAGTAGGCGACACCACTGCCGCCAGCGCGAAAGCCACGGGTAGTGGCATATCTGGAATCAGCCAGTAAATTAGAAAACCCGCGCCGACTACGGTAAAAAGCACCAGTCCGAGAGCCAGACTGATAACGATAATTTTGTCGTGAAACAGGCTGGCCTTGGGAATTCGCCACCCATCGAGAAAAAGCAGCGGCGGCAAAAAGACAAAGAGAAAGATTTCCGATTCCAGTTCGACGATGCTGTTCGACAGGGTAGCAATCAGGACGCCAAGCGTAATCTGCATCAATGGCAGGGGAACTGAAAACGGTAACGCCCGTACCAGATAGCTGCTGGCAACGACCGCCAGCAACATGATCAATATGACTTCGATTAAATGCATCCTTCGTTCCTGAAAATGACTGTACCGCTTATGTACTCAAAAACCCCTTAACTCACTCCAATCTGCTGCACATACAAAAATCAAAGTCTGTCATATGTCCAAAAAGATTTGGCTTGTACGTAAGCCGTATAAACCAATAAAACCAAATGTTCGTTATACGGTTAAATCGCTCCTATATCCTACGACACAATTCCGGACACCTCGAAAAACATCGGTTTTGGCTAAAAGAGCAAAAATTTTTCCAATGAAATCAAAGGGAAATTTTTCTGACTCCATGAAACAAGGGAGTTTTTCGAGGTGCCCTTCCGTCTTGTCACATAAAATATCTATTATGGCTAAAGAAACTCTACACACGAAACTCTACACACCCCTTTTCTGGATTGCTTCGTCGCTTCGCTCCTCGCAATGACGTAGCAGGAAGGGCAAAGATTTCAACCAATGCCATCATTACGCGCGAAGCGAAGCAATCCAGGGTTGGGGTTATACAGGGACTCCGCAAAGCACTTGCATGGCGTCATTTTGTATGACATAAAAATAAATCCAGGGTTGGTAGTGTGGCTTCATTGCAAAAATGCGCCTGGATAGATTTTGGTCAAATTGACCAAAGATATCAATACGAAAGCAAAGAAAATTGATCAAAACTGATCGCCTTGCTGAACTGCTGAGCGCCTTGCTGAGCGCCTTGATGTCTATTCTGGCGTTTCACGGAACCTGACAACCACCCCAGCGCTTCGCGCCACCCCTCCATGGATCAGGACGATTGTGCCTATTTGTCATATTATTCTGAAACGGCAATGTAAAATAATTTGGCAAGGGGCTTGTAAACAGGGGCGAAAAGTCGTCCACTCTGGTTTTTTGGACGAACAATGGGCAAGAACCTCGTGGAACACTTTTCAATCATCGAAGACCCGCGCCTTGGCAGGGTTGCCTATGAACTGACCGAAATTCTGGTCATC
>WREK01000154.1 GCA_009779355.1 Betaproteobacteria bacterium
GAAATATATGACGATGAACACCAGGAAATCGGTCAGGATGTAGCAGGTATCCCTGACGGCGAGCGCAGTCTGCATCACCTTGGCCGAGATTCGCCCGGCGAACTCGTCCTGATAGAAGTTCATGCTCTGCCCGAGCATCAGCCGATGAAAATTCCAGCGCAGCCGCATCGGGAAATTGCCCGCCAGCGCCTGGTGTTTGACCAGGGTGTGCAGTAACACCACGCCTATGCTGGCAAGGATAACGCCCGCCAGCAGCAGCAGGTTGCCCCCTGCTTCGTCCCACAGCCGTGCAGGCTCGATCATGGAAAGCCAGTCCACCACCTTGCCCAGCATGGCGAAAAGCAAGGCTTCAAAAATGCCGATGACCGCCGTGCACAACATCATGAGGGCAATCAACCCCCGCAGCCCCTCAACGCCTTGCCACAAAAAAGCAAAAAACCTGCGCGGCGGCGGCACCGGAGGCGCATCGGGATAGGGATTGACGGTTTTTTCAAAATAACTGAACACGGAGGTTCCTCTAGTGTTTCCGTGGAGGATCCAGGATGCGGGCAAGATCCTGGACGGAGGCTACCGGGACAACTTTAACAGTATGAAGTCAGGTTGTATCGAGGAACTCCCGGCTCCCGGGCGGGATATCCAAAAATCCGGAATGCACATACAAAAGCTTACATTTCGACTACACCACGACAAATTTCCAGGCAGGCCCGGGTGCTATCGTTGGCACATGTCTGAAGACCCGCATCCCGCGGAAGACTTGTGAAGCACAAACAACCAGGAGAACAATCATGAAACAACGCATCGCTTCCTTGACCGCCATGTTGCTCATTGGCCTTATCTCCAGCACCTCTGCCCTGGCTGGTCCCAACGATCACTACAGAGGCCATGCCGCCTACAATCCGCCCCGGCACAGCGCGCCGCCCGCACGTCATTATCATTACGCGCATCCGCCCCGCCAGGTTGTCGTTGTCCGTCATGCTCCCCAGCCACGCACGGTCGTCTATCACCACGTCCCAGCCCCGCAATATTACGTTGCGCCCCCACCCCAACCCACAGTGCACATAGGGGCCAGTAACATCCTGACGCTTGCCGTCGGAACCGGCCTGGTTGTCCATGCCTTGCACCACATGTCTCATTGAGTGTTTTACCCAACTCCTCCATGCGTTTGGCCGGGCATCGTCCCGGCCTTTTTTCGCTGATTTTCGGTAATAGACGATGCTTCGATGGCGTTTCGTACCGAATATGTTTATAGAATTACAATCCTGGTCTTGCCCGTGCGAGTGTATGGCGCTTTCAGGTTAGGGACACGCTGATTTATTCCATCCGGGCATCGTAGGTGCGGGTTTCAAACACGTCCATGTCCGTTCGTCGGCTTGCAGGCCATGTGTCAGGCTATGTTTTGGGCGGGTTTGAAACACGCACCTACGATGCCTGAACGCTCAGGAATTGTTCAGCGTGTCCTTAGAAAAAACGAACCCTCAAACCACTTCCAGCTTCGCCATCGACAGCAGCAGCCACTTGACGCCCCTGTCACCGAAGTTGATATGCAGCTTGGCATCGTTGCCACTGCCCTCGGCAGCAATGATCACGCCGCAGCCGAATGTGGGATGGCGCACGTTCTGCCCGATGCAAAACCCGCCGGATAGTTCGTTTGAGAGGCGTGCGCCCGTCGACGGAACATGATGGCGGGAAACATCCCTCTTGCGCCAGTCATCGCCGCCATGCCCTCCAAAGCGCATGTTCAGGGCGGGCTGCGTGAGTGGCTTGAGCAGTTCCGACGGAATCTCGTCAAGAAACCTCGACCGTAAGTGGTAATACACCTGCCCGTGCAGTGAACGGCTCCTGGCGCAGGACAGATACAGGCGTTCGCGGGCGCGGGTTACCGCCACATACATCAACCGCCGTTCTTCTTCCAGCCCGGCGGTCTCGCGCAGGCTGTTGCCATGCGGAAAAAGCTCTTCTTCCAACCCGCACAGGAAAACGATGTCGAATTCCAGCCCCTTGGCCGCGTGTACGGTCATCAACTGCACCGCTTCTTCCTGTGCGCCCGCCTGGTGATCCCCTGCTTCGAGCGAGGCGTGATTGAGGAAATCCGCCAGCAGCGCGTGCGGTTGCGCCAGGGTTTCAGGGTCGGCACGGGTTTCAAGGCAGAAATTCTCGGCAGCCCGGACGAGTTCGTCGAGGTTTTCCAGCCTGTCCTGACCTTCTTTCCCGGCCTGGTAGTGCATGCGTAGGTCACTGCGTTCGAGCACGTGTTCCACCAGTTCGGGCAGCGGCAGGGGTTCCGTCTCGCGGCGCAACGTTTCGATCAGGCTCACGAAACGGGTGAGCGAAGCAGCGCTTTTGCCGGACAAACGCGGCACAGCGACGTACAGGCTCTCGTTCCATTGCCGGGCCGCGTCCTGGAGCATTTCCTGTGTGCGTGCGCCAATGCCGCGTGTGGGGAAATTCACCACCCGCATGAAGGCGGTGTCGTCTCCAGGATTGGCGAGCAGGCGCAGGTAAGCGAGCGCATGTTTGACCTCCTGGCGCTCGAAAAACCGTAATCCCCCATGCACGCGGTACGGTACGCCGTTCGTAAAAAGCTGGTGTTCGAGTACGCGCGACTGGGCATTAGCGCGGTACAGCACGGCAACATCGCTACGGGCCGCGCCATCGCGCAATAAAACCTGTATTTCAGCCACGAGCCAGCGCGCTTCGTCCATGTCGCTGAATGCCTCGAATACCCGGATCGGCTCGCCTTCGCCCTGCTCCGTCCAGAGGTTCTTGCCCAGGCGGTTGCCGTTGTTGCGGATGATGGCGTTGGCAGCAAAGAGGATGTTGCCGTGCGAGCGATAGTTCTGCTCCAGGCGGATGATGTCCCGCACCTGAAATTCCCGCTCGAAGGCACGCATGTTGCCGATTTCAGCGCCCCGGAAACGGTAGATGCTCTGGTCGTCGTCCCCGACGCAGAAAAGCGCCGCGCCGCCCTCTTCCCCATTGGCGGCAAGCAGTTTCAGCCAGCGATACTGGAGGGCGTTGGTATCCTGGAACTCGTCGACCAGGATGTAGCGGAACCGCTGCTGGTAGTGCCGCCGGATCGGCTCGTTGCGCTGGAGCAATTCGTAGCTTCGCAGCAACAGTTCGGCGAAATCCACAACCGACTCGCGCTGACACTGGGCTTCGTATTCCTGATACAGCTCGACGCGGTTACTCGTGTATCTGTCCGGGGCTTCGACCGCATGCGGGCGCAAACCCGCTTCCTTGTTGATATTGATGAAATGTTGCAGTTCGCGCGGCGGAAACTCTTCGTCGTCGGCATTGAGCGTTTTCAGCAGGCGCTTGATTGCCGCAAGCTGGTCGGCGACATCGAGAATCTGGAACAGGCGATCCAGCCCGGCATCCTGGTGATGCGCCCGCAGCAGGCGGTTGCACAAGCCGTGAAAGGTGCCGATCCACATCCCGCGTAAGTTCACCGGCAGCATGGCTTCGAGCCTTGTGTGCATTTCGCGCGCCGCCTTGTTTGTGAATGTCACGGCAAGGATGCCCGCCGGACTTGCCATTGCCTGCCTGAGCAGCCAGGCGATGCGGGTGGTGAGCACCCGTGTCTTGCCGGAACCCGCCCCGGCAAGCACCAGGGCATGCCGCGCAGGCAAGGTAACGGCTTCGGTTTGTTGCGGGTTCAGGCAGGCGAGCAGCAGATCGGGCATGGCGGTTCCTCAAACGGCTGCCATTCTAACTAAGGAAACACTGATTTATTCCATCAAGGCATCGCAGGTGCGGGTTTCAAACACGTTCATGTCCGTTCGTCGGCTTGCAGACCATGTGTCAGGCTATGTTTTGGGCGGGTTTGAAGCCCGCACCTACGATGCCAGAACGCTCAGGAATTGTTCAGCGTTTCCCTAACAGCTGACCGCACTGGTTCCGTCAATGGTCTTTTTGTGGCTAACATGCATTATGCACGCTTTTGTCTTGAAAACACTTTGAAGCTGTTCTACACTTGACATTGTGCAGAGCAGCAAATTGACTTGACAACATATTTCACATTTTTTTTCAACATATTGAAAAACAAAGTATATATCTACTGACACTGTTGTTTTTGCAGAACAGCATCCGAGTAGCAAATTTGCTCAGATCGTTCGGTTTTCAGGGGTTTGACGACCCTGCTGGTTCCCTCCCTCTCCTTATATAGGAGATTTCGGCGCACCCGGTTCTACCGGGTGTTTTTTTATCGGGCTGCCGCGCCGCGATATACTTTTATGTTTTCACGTTCCGGTTCACTGCCAACCACGTCTGACGCCATGCAGGATAAATATCAGCCCGCCGCCATCGAAGCCGCCGCCCAGGATCATTGGGAATCTACCATGGCCTTCCTCACCACCGAGGACAGCAACCGCCCGAAATACTACTGCCTGTCGATGTTCCCCTATCCTTCGGGCAAGCTGCACATGGGGCATGTCCGCAACTACACGATCGGCGATGTACTCGCGCGTTATTATCGTATGCAAGGCTACAACGTGCTTCAGCCGATGGGTTGGGACGCCTTCGGCATGCCCGCTGAAAACGCTGCAATCCAGAACAACGTCCCCCCGGCAAAATGGACTTACGGCAACATCGACTACATGAAGGATCAGTTGAAACGGCTGGGCTTCGCCATCGACTGGTCACGCGAGCTTGCCACCTGCGCGCCCGAGTACTACCGATGGGAGCAGTGGCTCTTTACCCGGCTCTTCGAGAAAGGTCTGATCTACAAAAAACTCGGCACGGTGAACTGGGATCCGATCGATGAAACCGTGCTTGCCAACGAGCAGGTCATCGATGGCCGGGGCTGGCGTTCGGGCGCACTGATCGAAAAGCGTGAAATTCCCATGTACTACATGCGAATCACCGCCTACGCCGATGAGCTGCTTTCAGCCATCGACACACTCGACTGGCCGGAACAGGTCAAGCTGATGCAGAAGAACTGGATTAGCCGCTCCGAAGGCGTCGAAGCGCATTTTCCCTTTGATGTGGCGAGCATCGGCGAAGCAGGCACGCTCAAAGTTTTTACCACGCGCGCCGACACCCTGATGGGAGCCACGTATGTTGCCGTAGCCGCCGAACACGCGCTCGCAACGAAGGCCGCCACCAGAAACCCGGAACTGGCCGCTTTCATCGAAGAATGCCGACAGGGCGGCATAGCTGAAGCAGCGCTGGCGACGATGGAAAAGAAAGGCATGGATACCGGCTTCACGGTCATCCATCCGCTCACGGGCGAAACCCTGCCGGTGTGGGTCGCCAACTACGTGCTGATGGGCTACGGCGAAGGCGCGGTCATGGCCGTGCCCGCCCACGAC
>WREK01000155.1 GCA_009779355.1 Betaproteobacteria bacterium
AATAGGGGCATCACGGGCCGGGCATGCGTTTCGGCTTCCCTGACAATTGGGGGCGCCTGCTGGGCTTGAGGGGGGCTCTAAAAAATAACCCCCCGAAAAATCGAGGGGTTCGTCAACAGTCTGCTTCCTCTTGAGGAAGGTGTCGCCCACCGCAGGCGGGTGACGGAAGGAGTAGCGACGGTTCGGTTGTCAGGCTGTAACTATTGAGCGCGTTCGATCGTTGCTGACTCCCTCCGTCACGCCTGCGGCGTGCCATCTCCCTCAAGAGGGAGGCACAAAGTCAGCGAGCGAAGCGAAGCAATCCAGTGTTGAGGGTATGCAGAGGTTCCGTGAGAGCAGCATCCTGACGACCGTCTCCATTTGAGCCGAAAATGCGCAAAAAATCACCCGGCAGCCGCTTCAACCACAGTAGCGATTTCGTGCGCGAGGCTCTCGACCAACGCCTCATCGCGGCCTTCGACCATCACCCGCAGTAACGGCTCGGTTCCGGAAGGACGCAACAGCACCCGACCATCGTCGCCAAGCGCTGCCTCGGCACGCGCGCATGCGGCGGAAATGCTGGCATCTTCCTGCCAGTTGAAACCCGGATTCACGCAGACGTTGATCAGCCGCTGCGGGTAGAACACAAGGTCAGCGCAGGCTTGCGTTAACGTCTGATCGCGAGCGCGCAGGGCCGCCAGCACTTGCAGGGCGGAGATGATGCCATCGCCTGTCGTGTGGCAATCCAGGCAGATGATATGGCCCGAGTTCTCGCCGCCGATGCGCCAGCCTTTTTCGTGCAGCATTTCGAGCACGTAACGGTCGCCCACCCTGGCGCGGACAAACGGTAGACCAAGTCTGGCAATTGCGTGTTCCAGGCCAAGGTTGCTCATCAGCGTGCCGACCACTCCGCCAACCGCTTCACTCCGTTCCCGCCCTTTGCGCGCAACGGCAATGATGTAGAGTAGTTTGTCGCCATCGAAAATTTCGCCCTGACGGTCGATCATGATGAGGCGGTCGCCGTCGCCATCGAGCGCAATGCCGATATCGGCAGCATGCGCAAGCACGGCCTGACGCAGGCTTTCGGGGCGGGTTGCGCCCACGCCGTCGTTAATGTTGAAGCCATCGGGTGCAATACCCGCTGCAACCACTTCCGCGCCCAGTTCGTGAAACACCTTCGGCGCGATGTGGTAGGCCGCGCCGTGGGCGCAGTCGACCGCGATTTTCAGGCCACGCAGATCCAGTTCGTTCGGAAAGGTGCTTTTGCAGAATTCGATGTAGCGTCCGGCAGCATCGTCGATCCGCCGCGCACGTCCCAGGTGGGCAGCTTCCACACAGCCCATGCTGTCCATCAGCCGGGTTTCGATTTCGGCTTCCACGGCATCAGGCAGCTTGTGACCGCCCGCAGAAAAGAATTTAATGCCATTGTCGTAATAAAGATTGTGCGAAGCGGAGAGCACAACCCCGGCCTGCAAACGCAGGGCGCGGGTCAGGTATGCCACAGCGGGGGTTGGGATCGGGCCGGCGAGCATCACGTCTACTCCGGCAGAGGCAAACCCTGCTTCCAGTGCGGCTTCCAGCATGTAACCGGAAATGCGGGTGTCCTTTCCAATCAGGACTGCCGGACGCTCGCCGAGTGGCAGTTCATGGCGCTCCACCAACGACACCCCGGCGGCATGGCCGAGACGCATCACGAACTCAGGCGTGATCGGCTCTTCCCCTACACGCCCGCGTACACCATCAGTACCAAAATATTTGCGCTTTCCCATAGTTCCTCGTCATTATTTCAAGCGGCTTCCACACAGGCCCGCCAGATTTTCAGGGCCTCGACGGTGGCGGCCACATCATGCACCCGGACGATGCGCGCGCCACGTTCCACGGCCAGCACAGCAGCAGCAACACTGGCAATGAGCCGGTCTTCCACGGCCGCGCCGGTGATGGCCCCGAGCATGGATTTACGCGATAGCCCCGCCAGTACTGGCAAACCATCGGCCACGAAACGTCCGAAATGCTTGAGCATGCTGTAATTGTGCACTACACCTTTACCAAAACCGAAACCGGGGTCGAGCACGATACGCGCACACGCCACACCCGCCGCCGTAAGCGCCTGCACCCGCGTAGCGAGAAAGCCGGCCACTTCTGCAACCACATCATCATAGCGTGGCGCCTGCTGCATTGTGCGTGGTGCGCCCTGCATGTGCACCACGCAAAGCCCGCAGGCGCTCCCGGCCACCGCCTCCACTGCGCTGGGAGCTTCAAGTCCGCCGATGTCGTTGACCATGTCGGCTCCTGCCGCCAGCGCCGCCCGCATCACAGCCGGTTTCATGGTGTCGACGGAAAGCGGCCTGCCGAGTAGCCGCAAGGTTTCCACCGCCGCCACGACGCGCTCGGCCTCCTGCGCCTCAGGCACGGGCACGCTGCCGGGCCGGGTTGATTCCGCCCCGAGGTCGAGCATGTCAGCGCCTTCTTCCAATGCCTGCTCCGCCCTGCACAAGGCCGCCGTGACATCGCCCTTCAAACCGTCGCCGGAAAAGGAATCATCGGTCAGGTTGATGACTGCCATGACGTGCGGCACGGAGAGGTCGAGTTCAAAGCGACCGCAAAGGAGTGTGGACATGGCCCGGTGTTTTCCTGTCGGCGGAAGGGGAAGCAGGATACCCGAAGAGTTGAAAGGATGAAAAGGTGACCGGGAAGCCACAACAAATAACAACATCATAATCCAGGCTTCCCTTCCATCAAGAGAAACGTCTGGAATTATGGCGTGCATATAAGCATTTTATATATACAAATAACAACAGATTGATAATCATAGTTATCTTGCAAGTAGTAACGTATGTAGGATAATATGGAAATGTATGCTTATCGTGTCGACGCCCCTTCCCAAGGGCATCATTTTCCTTTAACCCCTTTGGACGCCAAAATGAAAAAGACTTTCCTCGCCCTAGTCTGCGCCATCGGCGCATCGCCCGCGTTAGCCCTGACCATCAATTTTACAGGGTATGAAAACGACCCGTTCTTTGGAACCGAGCAGCTTAAAATACTCAATCAAGCCGCCTCGCAGTATGAAAATCGCATCATGGATGATGTGGTTCTCAATGTGACGCTTACTACGGATCTCACACGGCCTATAACCTCTCCGGATGCTCTGGCGCAAGGAAGCGCTTATCTTTCCGGTGGTAATAGTAGTGTGGCCAACATCGTTGGCGGACTCATCAACTTCAATGTGGGGGGCAGCTTTTCCACCGGGGCGAGTTTCAGTGACTTTGATCTTTACACGTTAACCTTACACGAGCTGGGGCATGTATTTGGCATATCCGGTGGGTTCGCCCCTTGGACGAACCAGTTGACTAACGGCGGAACCTATTTCAGCGGCAAAAATGCGGTTGACCTCTATGGTGGGCTCGTCCCTATTTCGAGTGATGGGGCTCATTGGGATGATACCCGCTGGAATTTGGGTTCTGGAATCTTAGAGCCCGTCATGTTCCCTAGATTAGCCCCTGGCCAAGTCCGGGAACTCACCGAACTCGACTTCGCCGCGTTGGCCGACATCGGTTGGAAGGTCTCCGCCTCCAACATCCCCGAACCCGAAACCTGGGCCATGCTGCTGGTGGGACTCGGCATTGTGGGCAACATAGCCGCGAAGCGCCGCCGCCAAGCCTGACAGAAGCTGGAATTCGATACACAGGCGGATCGGAAGGAAATTAAAATCTGACACACCGTTTGTGCAGGGCGCGAGCCCCGAAGCGTACCGAGCCGGCGTAGCCGATGTGCTACGTCGGCTCGGTACGCTTTTGTGTTTACGTATTAATACATATGCGCGATAATCTGGAGGTTGATACGTAGCGATACCCCTTTTCAGGGACAGTCTTTAATCAACTCCGGAGACCATAAATGAAGAAGACCCTCCTCGCCCTAGCCTGCGCCATCGGCGCGTCGCCCGCGTTAGCTCTGAACATCAATTTTATCGGGTATGAAGACAACCCGTTCTTTGGCATCGAACAGCTTGAAATACTCAATCTTGCTGCATCGCAGTACGAAAGGCGCATTATGGATGATGTGACTATCGATGTGACGCTTTATACGGATTCCACACGGCCTATGCCTCATGAGGATGTTCTGGCGCAATCGACGTTTACTTCGTTAGCCGCCTTCTTCACTGGTGAGGTGACCTACATCGATGAAGGATTCATCAACTTCAATGTAGGAGGCAGCTTTCACAGCGGCGCAGCGAGTTTCAATGACTACGATCTTTACTCGATCGTCTTGCACGAGATGGGGCATATACTGGGCATGACCAGTTCGTTCAGCACCTGGAATAACCTGCTGACTACCGACGGAGCCTATTTCAGCGGCACACGTTCAGTTGAAGTCTATGGAGGACTCGTTCCTATAACAACTGATGATGGAAGCCATTGGGATTATGCCCGTTGGAATTGGGATACTGGGATCAATCCCTCTATGTTCTCTTTTTTCAGACCTGGCGAAATCCGGGAACTTACCGAACTCGACTTCGCCGCGTTGGCCGACATCGGTTGGAAGGTCTCCGCCTCCAACATCCCCGAACCCGAAACCTGGGTCATGCTGCTGGTGGGACTCGGCATTGTGGGCAACATAGCCGCAAAGCGCCGCCGCCAGGCTACCTGATTCCTGAGGAATCGCGGCGGGAGGAAGCGATCAACGATCAACTCGCTCCCGCCTCAACAGCGGTCATCCCGCTGGCGCGGGCGTGGGCGCGGCTCCGTCCGGGTTGGCATCATTATCGGCCTTCGCCGCGGGTTCGGACGCAGGCTTGGGCGGACGCGGCGGGCGTCCGGACATGATGTCGTCGATCTGTCCGGCGTCGATGGTTTCCCATTCCAGCAGGGTCGCCGTCATCGTCTCGACCTTGTCGCGGTTCTCCTCCAGTATCTTCCGCGCCAGCGCATACTGTTCGTCGATGATGCGCCGGACTTCGGCATCGACCTTCTGCATGGTCGTTTCCGAAACATTGCGGTGCGTCGTCACCTGCCGACCCAGGAAAATTTCGCTTTCTTCCTCACCGTAGACCATCGGCCCGAGTAAATCGGACATGCCCCATTGCGTCACCATGCGCCGCGCCAAGTCTGTGGCGCGCTGGAAGTCGTTCGACGCGCCTGTGGTCATCTGATCCATGAAAAGCTCTTCGGCGATACGGCCACCAAACAGCACTGCAATGGCTTGCAGCAGGCGTTCCCGATCCTGG
>WREK01000156.1 GCA_009779355.1 Betaproteobacteria bacterium
CAGGTGCGGGTTTCAAACACGTCCATGTCCGTTCGTCGGCTTGCAGGCCATGTATCAGGCTATGTTTTGGGCGGGTTTGAAACCCGCACCTGTGATGCCAGAACGCTCAGGAATTGTTCAGCGCGTCGCTATTGACTGTGAGGAGCACAGATGGGTACCGATCCCCCCATACAAGTTTTCGCTTCCGCCCAACCAGCAGAACCCCGAAGGAAGCGGAAACGTATCCTTTCAATTTCCATCATGGCGGCTTTCGCCATCGGTATTGTGTCTGCGGCCGTTTTCAACGTGGCGCTGGACTGGACGAACGAAGAAGGGTTCTGCCTTCTTTGCCATGAAATGAGGGACAACGTATACAAGGAATACCAGAGCACCATCCACTACACCAACCGTAGCGGCGTACGGGCAATTTGCGCGGACTGCCACGTACCGAAGGAGTTCCTCCCCAAAATCATCCGCAAGATCAATGCCGGCAATGAACTCTGGCACAAGGTGCTGGGCACCATCGACACGCCTGAGAAATTTGCGGAAAAACGCGCGGAACTGGCACAAAACGAGTGGCGGCGTATGAAAGCCAACGACTCGCAGGAATGTCGCAATTGCCACGACCCCCAATCTTTCGACCTCAGCGCGCAAGGCTACCGTTCCGTCACCCAGCACGAAGACGGGCTGTTGTCGAAGGGACAGACTTGTATCGATTGCCACAAGGGCATTGCGCACCGCCTGCCGAGAATCGACCAGGGGATCAACCTGGCCGACCCACCCGGTATTGCGCTGGAGATTTTCCGGCCGCCTCCTGAGAAGCCAGCCCCTCCCAAGGAAATCTCTCCTGTGCAAGAAGGAACCGCCATCGAAAAACAGCCAGCCCAGTAAAATCCATTCACAGGGTAATGTGATGCACGACCAACACAGGGCTGCGACCTGCCTCGACAACTTGCAGCGCCCTCTGCGCGATTTGCGGGTTTCCGTGACGGATCGCTGCAACTTGCGCTGCACGTACTGCATGCCGGGTGAGGTTTTCGGGCGGGAGTTCGTCTTCCTGCGCCACGCCGATCTCCTGAGCTTCGAGGAAATCGTTCGCGCCGCACGGCAATGCATCGCGCTGGGCGTGCGCAAGATCCGCCTCTCCGGTGGCGAACCATTGCTGCGGCACGGCATCGCGCGGCTGGTCGAGATGCTGGCCGGGCTGCACGACAGCGATGGCAAACCCATCGAACTCACCATGACAAGCAACGGCACGCTGCTGGCAAAGAAAGCACGCGCCCTGAAAGACGCGGGCCTGATGCGGCTAAACATCAGCCTCGACGCGCTGGATGAAAACATTTTCCGCCACATGAGCGGCAGCAGCGTCCTGCCTGGGATCGTGCTCGAAGGCATCGCCGCCGCGCAATCCGTGGGGCTGACACCGGTCAAGGTCAACGCGGTGATCAAACGTGGCATAAACGAAAGCGAAATCCTGCCGTTGATCCGCCATTTCCGTCATACCGGCGTCATCATGCGCTTCATCGAATACATGGATGTCGGCAACACCAACGGTTGGCGGCTCGACGACGTAGTCACGTCCAGTGAAACCCTGGCACGGATCGACCATGAATACCCCCTGGCCCCCATCGGGTCTCACGCCCAGAATGAGGTAGCAGAACGCTGGAAATTCCAGGACGGCGGGGGTGAAATCGGGGTCATTTCTTCGGTCACACAGGCGTTCTGCCACACATGCAGCCGCCTGCGGCTTTCCACGGATGGCAAGCTCTACACCTGCCTCTTCGCCACCGAGGGCGTCGACCTGCGCGCCATCCTGCGCGCCCAGCCCGCTCAATCCGGCGACGATGCGGCACTGCGGCAGCGCATCGCCGCCACTTGGCGCTGCCGCACCGACCGCTATTCCCAACTGCGCCACGAAATGACTGAAAAGCTACCCGGAAGGATAGAAATGTCGTATATCGGAGGCTGAAACCCAAACCCGTTTCCGATGCGCTACCGACAGGCCGTTCGATAAAGAACGCGCCTCTTCTTCAGAAAAGGAACGCCCTTGGACGAACCCGGTCACCTAAGCCATTTTTCCGCCACGGGCCGCGCCCGCATGGTCGATGTCTCCGACAAGCCGGACGGCAAACGATCCGCGACAGCAAGCGGCATCCTGCGCATGCACCCGGCAACCCTGAACCGCATCCGCGCCGGCACGCTCGCCAAGGGCAACGTACTCGCCGTCGCCGATGTCGCGGCAGTCATGGCCGCCAAGCACACCCCCGACCTGATCCCGATGTGCCACCCCCTGCCGCTGTCCGGCGTCGAAGTTGAATTCACTGAAATCCCTGCGGCGGATGCCGAGGGCTGCGTCGGCATCCAGGCCAGGGTCACGGCCCGCTGCACCGGCCCGACCGGGGTCGAAATGGAAGCCCTCTCCGCCGCCGCCGGCGCATTGCTGACCATCTACGACATGTGCAAGGCCATTGACCGGAGCATGCGCATCGAAAACATCCAACTGGAGGAAAAAAGCGGGGGCAAGAGCGGCACATGGCGGCGTAACGCCCCTGCCGGGGAAACGCCGCATGATTAACGTACTCTTTTTCGGCCCAGTGGCTGAACGCGCCAGGACACGCCAGGCCAGCCTGGATTTTCGGGAAGGCCTACGCTGGCAGGACGTACGCGACACGCTTCGGGTACGCCACCCCGAAGCCTTCGAAATCGTTTCTATCGTGGCGATCAACGGAGCGCGCGTCGACGAACAGGACACGTCCCTGCTTACCGACGGGGCCGAAATCGTCTTCATGTCAGCCTTCTCCGGAGGGTAAACGCTTTGATGTTTCAATCCACGCCCGTGCCCGGGCGACAAAAGCGCTTGAAAGAGGTTACGCCTCTCCCAAGGGAAACTCTGATTTATTCCTTCCGGGCAGCGCAGGTGCGGGTTTCAAACACGTCCATGTCCGTTCATCGGCTTGCAGACCATGTGTCAGGCTATGTTTTGGGCGGGTTTGAAACCCGCACCTGCGATGCCAGAACGCTCAGGAATTGTTCAGCGCCTCCCAAGCGAGATTATCCCCCTAAAGGGGGAGGTTTCTAACCGTGGTTTGTTTGTGATGAACGACTCAGTGCGCCTGCAACTGGAAGACTTTTCCCTCGACGTAGAAGTCGGCGCCATGCGCGCACGCTCGAAACGCATTGGCGGCATCGCTGCCTTCCTCGGCTGCGCGCGCGATTTTTCTGGAGAGCACGAAGTCAGTGAAATCACCTTCGATGCCTATCACGACATGGCGCTTGCCGAACTGTCGAACCTCCGCAATGAGGCCATCGTGCGGTTCGGCCTCATCGACGCGCGCATCATCCACCGCGTGGGTACCGTGCGGGCGGGGGAGGATATCGTCCTCATCGTTGCGGGCGCGGAGCACCGTGCCCCCGCGTTCGAAGCCTGCCGCTGGTTGATCGACGAACTCAAGGCGCGCACGCCCATCTGGAAAAAAGAAATCTCCCCCCAGGGCGAATCCTGGGTAACGCCACATCCCTGAACTTCAAAAAAACATGTCCCCACCCGTTTTCATCTTCGTCGGCCACTCCAATTCCGGCAAAACCACATTCATCGAACAGCTCATCCCGGAACTGACCCGCCGGGGGCTGCGCGTGGCCACCATCAAACACGCCCATCACAAAGTCCACCTCGACACCGAAGGCAAGGACAGTTGGCGCTACAAGAACGCGGGGGCAGCCCTCAGCATGCTCGTCACCACGAACGCGCTGCAACTGGTGGCAGATGCCGACGCACAGCGTGAACCGGCTCAACTGGCCAAACGCTTCCTGGGCGAAGCCGACATCGTGCTGGCCGAAGGTTTTTCACACGCCCCCGGCCCAAAAATCGAAATCCTACGCCGCGCGCTCGGCAAACCGCCACGTTGCGAAATTGGCGATGGCCTGATCGCCATTGCCACCGATTGCCCCGAGATTTACCCGGAACTGCCGCATTTCACGCTCGACAGCCACGAAACACTGGCCGATTTCCTTCTACAGCATACTGCCCGGACATGATTGCGGACTGTACGGCGCTGATTTTCGCAGGGGGCGGTTCCCGCCGGATGGGGCGCGAAAAACTTTCCCTGCAATTCGGCGGGCAAAGCCTGCTCCAACGCACACTCGGGCTGACGCGGGCACTTTTCCCATCGGTGCTGGTCAGCGTACAGCACCTTCGCGACGACATCGACGCACCGCAGGTATGCGATGAAATCCCCGGAGCCGGACCGCTTGCCGGACTTTGCGCGGGGCTTCGGCACGCCACGACTTCCTGGGTCTTCGCCGTGGCTGCGGACATGCCCTACCTGCTACCGGAAGTCATCGAACGCCTGGCCGCCCATCGTCCTGGACACCAGGCCATCGTCCCCGTTATTAGCGGGCAGCCCTACCCGCTTACGGCATTCTATGCCGTCTCGGCCCTGCCCGTGCTGCGCAGCGTACTGGCTCGCCCAGGGAAACCCGGCCTGCTCGCAGCGCTCCCGGAACTGGGCGTCTGCCGCATCGACGAGCGCCACCTGGCCGACATCGACAAGGAATTCCGCAGTTTCATCGACATCGACACCCCGGAAGACGCCGCAAGGGCGCACCAGCACTTTGGAAACTGAAACCCCCATGAATCCATCCACCGAAACCCCTATGGCCACCGACCTGTCCGTCCCGGAAGCGCAAACCTGCATCCTTGAGAGAACCCGCCCCCTGGAAGCGGAAGTAATCGGGCTTGCCCAGGCGCTTGGCCGGACGCTTGCCGAAGAAGTCCGCGCCAACCGCGACCTGCCGCCTTACGACGTTTCCGCAATGGACGGCTACGCCGTGCGCGCCGCCGACCTCGCTGAAGTCCCCCGGACACTTCAGGTCGTCGAGGACATCAAAGCGGGCGACACCCCCCGCCTCACCCTCCAACCCGGCCAGTGCGCCAGGATCATGACGGGAGCGCCACTGCCCCCCGGCGCGGATACCATCGTCCGCGTGGAAGATACCCGGGCGCTGGAAAACGACAAAACCGAATTCCCCATCCCCGTCAAACCGGCGACGGACATTCGGCGACGCGGCGAAAACATGCGCCTGGGCGATGTCGTCCTGCCTGTGGGGGAAGAGATCACCCCCGCCACGGTTGGCGTGTTGGCCACGGTCAAACAGGCCAGAATAAAAGTGACCCGCAAACCGTGCGTTGCCATCCTGTCGAACGGCGA
>WREK01000157.1 GCA_009779355.1 Betaproteobacteria bacterium
ACGATGTTCGCCTGGGACATGGACAAATCGCGCTACCTGATGCGCTATTACGACCCGTTGATCACGCCTGTCCTGCACAGGTTGGCGGACAAACAATGGAAAACCTGGTTCTTTGGGCCGGTTATTGCCTGGTGGTATCCGGTGGCCTCGCCGACGGAGGAAACCTGGAGCCGGATCGAAGGCTACGGCGAGGCCGTGCCCCACGATCCTGTGCAACTGATTTTGACCGAAGAGCTATGGGACGCCTTGAGTAGCGACCCGTTCCCATTCCGGCTGCTGAACCTCATGGAGCAAAAGTTCCCTTCCCGCTTCAGTAGCGACTGCTACGGCGTGCGGCTGGCGAAGGTGGAGGATGTGCTGGCTTCCGGCAGGAAATACGGGCTGAAAACATCGGACGACCTCACCATCTACGCGCTCGCGCTGCTCGAAGAGCCAGGGCGCGCCAATGATCCGCGCTGGCAGGCGGCGGTACGCATGGCGGCAATGAGTGATGAATCGTTAAAAACCCTTCTGAAAAACTCTGGAACATACGGAACGGAGCAGACATCGTGAGCAACGAAAGCACCAAAATTGGGGCCGGGAAAGATCCGAAAAACACGACTTGCGTCATGAAAAGAGAGGTCGACGCCCTCATCATCTTCCCGACGCTCGGCGCCCCGCAAATCCTGCCTGCGAACCCTTCGGAATGCACCATCATCATCGCCACGGATGACACAGGCCGCGAAAGCCTCCTCGATCCGAAAAGGGCCGCCGTGCTCGTGAACCATCATTTGCGCCTGATCGAATTTGATGACGACAAAACAGAGCTCCCCCTGCCGATCGACCACCGGTTTTACGGGCAGATTGAAGACAGCCTTTTCGATACCAACGAACAGAAGCTCATCGATGCGGCGCGGGACTACATTGCCGTGGATGAGCTTGAGTTAAAAGAAGGCGTGCTTACTCAGCAGGGCAAAATCATCGGTCGCCTTTCCACCGATGCCTACTCGCTCTACACGAGGGAACTCTACACGACCTTCATGTCCATCACGCTCAAGCAGCTTTCCAGCAGTAAGTACAAGCTGAACACGACGCCGCAAAGCTGGGCGTGGATTGTGCGCACGAACTTCGGGAAGACGCACAAGTTCCTGAACCCAGACAAAACAAAAGTAGACCCGGATACCCAAAAACAAACCAACGTGCCGGAAGAGTGCAGGGACAAAGACGCCAAGATCACCACCGTCCACCAGCCGCTTGACCGGCTCATCCGCAACGAACTGACCAGGCTGGCGCAGATTGCACCCTCCGAGGGTGGGATGATGGACGATGCCGACCTCTATGAGGTACCGGTCGAAACAGGCGGTTACGGTGCGCCGGACAAAGACACGGGTTACAGGCGTGTGCAGGCGTGGCACCCCGTGTTGACCCAATTCCCCGCTGCGCCTTTCACGCTCGGGCACCTGACGGACACGCACATCTCGGTGCGTACGGCAACCCTCGCAAAATCGCCTGTGAAGATCATGGAAGGAAGCGATGCCACGGGGCGCCCCTTTGAACCTGTCGGCAAGCGCCTGGCGCACACCTTGAAATCCTTCAAGGCGCTGGTCGACGAGATGGCGGCAAAGAAAGTTTCCGCGCTAGCCATCACGGGGGACGCCATCGACTTCAACTGCAACCTCGACCCGCAACACACGGAGGGCATGACCGAGATTGGGCAGATATGGGGCATCCTGAACCCCATTGCCAACGTACGCGCGAAGGGCGGCACCTACCGCCGCGGGATCGACCAGCTCTATTTTTACTCGATGCTCACGTATGCGGCACGCGAGCTCAAACTGCCCGCCTACTACATCGCCGGCAACCACGAAGGCTACCAATGGCCGTTTGGCATCAGCCCGCGGCTCGATGCCGACCATAAATTTAGCGCGGCCTGGGGCTCCATGACCGGAGGGGGCTCCCACTACGCGGGCAAGCTGAAATATCACACCGACAAAGACAATAAAGCCTGGGAAAAAGTCACCGAGGCGAAGGATGCGCTGGCCACTGCCGAGATGGATCTGGTGCTGGCCAAAAGGGCTGACGATGCAAAGTTGATAAAAAAAGCCGAGGCAGCCAAGAAAGAGGCCGAGGACGATCTCAAAACGGCGACCGCTAAATATGAATCCTTCAGCAATAGCCTAGCTACGTATCACGAAAAAGCAAAGGAAGATGCCAGCAAATATCATCAGATGAAGGCCACGGAGTGCATTCCTTCGGATCACAACCTGACCATCTATGAAGCGTGCCTGGCCTTTGGGCCAACCTACGGGCAACTCCTGTCCACAGACAGCTACCGGCGCTCGCAATGCGACTGGATTCATTGGCTCTATGCCCCCTTTAGCGACCTGAATGTTTACCCCCGCTGCACGAGCCTTGTTGGCGAGGGGGCTACTCATGTTCTATCCCTG
Source organism: Betaproteobacteria bacterium (assembly GCA_009779355.1). GTDB lineage: Bacteria > Pseudomonadota > Gammaproteobacteria > Burkholderiales > Rhodocyclaceae > WRNU01. The sequence continues at coordinate 2,427 of WREK01000157.1, forward strand.
TTGGGTTGGGGCGGCAGCGAGCGCATCATTCCGGACGTTTTCTTTGTGGTCACCGGAAACAAACAGGGGGCAGACCGCCGGGGGCGCGGCTTTTTGCCCTACGCGAAGGACTCCATCAGCGATACTCAGCTTGCCATGCTGGGCGCTGCCTCCGAACTCAAGGCAAGTAAATGGGCGGTGCTCTCCCATTTTGTCGTCGCCAACTATCAGGATCATGTGCCTGCCACCGCCACCTTGAGCAAAACCGGTTTCAAGCCAAGCGATTCGGTCGTGACAAACCCATTCGTCACCGATGACACCCATGCCCAGTACAACCTGTTCAACTGGGGGGGCTGTGAACTGGGGCTGAAGACCTACCTCGAAAAGTACACGAGCATGAAAGGCACGCCCGTTGCGGGGCAGGTGAACCTGCACATTAGCGGCCACTCGCACCGGAGCGGCATTTATGCCTTGCAGAAGGCAAGCGATTGCAATGGTGGCGTACAGGTAACTTGCGGGGTTCCGAAGTTCAGCGAAACCTATATTCCTACTGCCGGGTTTGGCACGCGCTACATCGTGGGCAGCACGGCGGGGCCGATGGGCAAGCAGGCCATGAGCGGATGGGATCCTGACAAGCGCTCGTGGACGGACAACCGGCCGTTGGGTATAAGGCTCGATGTTTATGGGGAGGTTGATAACTCATTTGGCGAATACAGTTGGAATTCGCTGCTCGGCGGCTGGCTCACGCGCCCGCCGTCGGGGCTGGTTATCCATCTTGATAGTCCCCGCAACCCGGACTACATAACTGCCGAAGGGCACGAGGCGCGCAATGACAAGCCCCGGCTGGCCGTGATGCTGGACTACCGCGAGGTGGCGAGCCTCATGGAGAATGCCTATATCCTGCGCCCCATCATTTTCGTGCCCACGGGCAGCAAAACCGCCCTTGACAATGGCATCAAGATCTATTTTTCCCGTGAGGCCATTGAGCTGAACTGCATGAAGCTCAATGAGATGAAGGTGTGGGTGTATAAGGGGGGGCCGGAGCAGCAGGCACCAGAAGACGATTCAAAAAATTCTAGCATCGCCACCCCATCCTCCTCCGGCAATGGCGAATGGCTGGTATCTGGCGCCAATCTCGCAAAAGGAGGAATGCTCAATCTCGCCGATGTTGGCATGATAAGAGGCGCACTCACCCAAAAGGTCGACGAAAAGGGAAAACCCGTCAAGAACGAGCAGGTCGCGCTTTGCGCGTTCATGGAAATCCCCCTCCGCGAACCCAACAGGCCAGGCATCCCCTGGGACGAAGTGGTGTGCGACGAAAGCTGGGTGTTCCCGATCGAGATAGGGGTCAAAAAAGGCAAGGAATACCTGTACCGCGGCGAACGGGCTTCGGGGGAAGTGCCGAATTGGGATTTTTTGAAAGAGCACTGCGGGTATCCCAAGTCTGAATCCATTATCAAGCTGGAAGGGCTCGATCAGCCCGCCCCCAAAAAGAGCTAACCAGGAACCGCCGCCATGTTCAACACTAAAAAACCCATCAAAGAATTCGGCAAGTTGTACGAATACCTGAAAGACCATGACCTGCGCGAAAAAGAACAAGGCACCGGGCACCTCGACGTCCGGGACGCAGACTTTTCGGGGGCAACCTTTGAAAATGGCTTCATTGGCATCTGGAAAAACTTCATCTTCACCAACTGCCTCTTCCCCGCTTCTGCTGCCTTCCAGTTGAAAGAAACAACGGGCTGCATATTCAACATGTGCGAATTCGGCCCAGGCCGCAAGGACGTGACGATGGACTTTGGCACGATGAAGAATTGCCGATTCCAGAAATGCAAGTTCACCAATGGCAACGTCACCTTTGGGCGGGGCGAGGCTATTTTTACAAATTGCGAGTTTGAGAACACCACGTCCAGTGAATACAGTTGGAATTACTTTATTGGGGGGGATACCCTGCTTTTGGATAAGTGCAAGCTCCGGTTCTACAACATAATTGGCGAAATCAAGCTGCACATGAGGCACAGCGACTACATGTCCCGTGGGGCTGGCCCGATGGGTTCCGGCAGAAAACAGTACACCGCCGACTTCATCTTTGAAGACACGCGCCTCGAAAATGCTGAAAAAATCCTCTGGAACGAAAAAATCAACAACCTCACCCTGCGCGGGTGTCAGGTGGAGGGGAAGTTTTCGACGCAACAGGCTTCAATCAAGGAATCGATTGTTCTGGAAAAACTGAAGGTCGGTACGTATCACATCGCGCGTACCGGTACTGAAAAAAAGATCACCGTGCGGGACTGTTTTTTCAGCGAAGTTGAAAAGGAGAGGAATTCTCTTTTTTCCTGCTCTGGCGGTTACGCTGCCGAAGTCTTAATTGAGCGCGTGGAATGCAGTAATGCCGCCCCCTGCAACCTGACGGGTGCCACTCACGAAACAACCGAGTCTTTTCGCCGTCCGACTCCTCGCAACCAAACTTTCACCCTGCGCGGCTGCAAAATCCCCCACCTGATGGTGCATTGGCTCATGTCGTATAACCTCATCATTGAGGATTGCGAATTCGGCAAACTGGAAATGCCGAACGGACGTTTTGGTAACGTCACCATCAAAAATACGAAGTTCGACTCGCTCGACCTCACCAACACCCTGGCCGGAAAGTTCGACATCCAGCCCTCCGGCAAGATCGTGACGGCGGGCAGCAACTACCCGCAGGGCGGGTACAAGATTGACGGGGTTAAGTAGGGGGCGATGGCAATCGCCCCGTTAAACAACCGTCCAAGGTAGC
>WREK01000158.1 GCA_009779355.1 Betaproteobacteria bacterium
CTGGGACCCGGTCGATGAAACCGTGCTTGCCAACGAGCAGGTCATCGATGGCCGGGGCTGGCGTTCGGGCGCGCTGATCGAAAAACGTGAAATCCCCATGTACTACATGCGGATTACCGCCTACGCCGACGAACTGCTCGCCGCCCTCGATACGCTGCCTGACTGGCCCGAACAGGTCAAGCTGATGCAGAAGAACTGGATTGGCCGCTCCGAAGGCGTCGAGGCGCATTTTCCCTTTGATGTGGCGAGCATCGGCGAAGCAGGCACGCTCAAAGTCTTTACCACGCGGGCCGACACCCTGATGGGAGCCACCTATGTTGCCGTAGCCGCCGAACACGCGCTCGCAACGAAAGCCGCCGCAAAAAACCCGGAATTGGCCGCTTTCGTCGAAGAATGCCGGCAGGGCGGCATAGCCGAAGCCACGCTGGCGACGATGGAAAAGAAAGGCATGGATACCGGCTTCAAGGTCATCCATCCGCTCACGGGCGAAACCCTGCCGGTGTGGGTCGCCAACTACGTGCTGATGGGCTACGGCGAAGGCGCGGTCATGGCCGTGCCCGCCCACGACGAGCGCGATTTCGCCTTTGCCCGCCAATATGAGTTGCCGATCAGGATGGTCATACGTGCAACCGACGGCGCGTACGACGAGGTTGCCGAACAATGGATCAACGCCTACGCCAATTACGGCCAACTGGTAAACTCGGGCAAATATGACGGGTTGGATTTTCAGGGCGCGGTCGACGCTATCGCTACAGACCTTGCCGCCAGGGGACTGGGGCAAAAACGGGTGCAATACCGACTCCGCGACTGGGGCATCTCGCGCCAGCGCTACTGGGGCTGCCCGATCCCGATGATCCGCTGCGACGATTGCGGCGATGTGCCCGTACCCGACGACCAACTCCCGGTCGTCCTGCCCGAAGATGTCGAAATCACCGGGCGCGGCTCGCCGCTCGCCAAGATGCCGTCGTTCTATGCGTGCGCCTGCCCCCGGTGCGGCAAACCGGCGCGACGCGAAACCGACACGATGGACACCTTTGTCGAATCTTCGTGGTATTTCCTGCGCTACGCATCAAGCAACAATACGGAGGCAATGCTCGATGAGCGCGCAGATTACTGGATGCCCGTCGACCAATACATCGGCGGGATCGAACACGCCATCCTCCACCTGCTCTACGCGCGTTTTTTCACGCGCGCGATGCGCGATTGCGGCCTCACCGGCCTCTCGGAACCTTTTACCCGGCTCCTCACGCAGGGCATGGTAGTAGCCTCCAGCTACTACCGCGAGGATGAAAACGGCAAAAAACAATGGATCAACCTGTCGGATATCTCCGTGACCACCGACGAGCGTGGCCGTCCCGTCGGCGCAACACTCACGGCCGATGGCCTGCCGGTAACGATCGGCGGCATCGAAAAGATGTCGAAGTCGAAGAACAACGGCGTCGACCCGCTGATGATGATCGAGCAATACGGCGCGGACACGGTGCGGCTGTTCACCATGTTCGCCGCGCCGCCCGACCAGCAACTTGAATGGTCGGATTCCGGCGTCGAAGGCGCATCGCGTTTCCTGCGCCGCGTCTGGGCGTTCGGCCACGGGCTCGTAACTGAATACGGCGCGAATTGGAAACCCGGCGGTATCCCCTCCGAATTGCCTGCGGCACTTGCCGATGTCCGGCGCGAGATCCATACCCACCTCAAACAGGCTAACCACGATTTCGCCAAACACCAGTTCAACACCGTTGTCTCGGCAGCAATGAAAATCCTCAATGCCCTCGAAAAACTGCCACATGAGGATGCCGCAGTGGTTGCCTTTGAGGGTTTTTCCATCCTGCTGCGCCTGCTCTCGCCGGTCACGCCGCACATCGCCCACGCCTTGTGGCAGGCATGCGGTTTCGGCGATGACATTCTCGTCGCGCTCTGGCCTGAGCCTCAAGCGGATGCGCTCGCGCAGGACGAAATCGAACTCGTGCTTCAAATCAATGGCAAACTACGTGGCAGCCTCCGGGTTGCCGCCGGTGCCGAGAGAAACGTCATCGAAGCCGCCGCGCTTGCCTCCGAGGCGGCGCAAAAATTCATGGATGGCAAGCCCGCCAAAAAGGTGGTGGTCGTGCCTGGACGACTGGTTAACATCGTGGTTTGACAACATGTCTTTTACATCTTTCCGCCTCTCACGCCACGTACGGCGCATTTTCCTCGCCTTCGGCATCATTGTGCTTTGCAGTTGCGGCTTCCACCTGAGCGGCCCGCGGCCACTGGCCTTCTCCACCGTCTATGTCGGCGAGAACGAATACACGTCGCTAGGCATCGCCCTGCGGCGTCAGATAGCGTTGAGCGGCTCAACCACGGTTGAGAAAAATGCCTCCCTTGCCGAAGTCACGCTCCAGATACTCACCAACGTGCGTGGGCGCGAAATCCTGAGCCTCACACCGGCCGGCACGGTGCGCGAATACGAACTCACCCAACTCATCCGTTTTCGTCTCGTCGACCGCGATGGCAGCGAACTGATCCCCCCCTCCACGCTTTCCGTGCGTCGCGAATTCACCTTCAGCGACGAACTCATTCTCGGCAAGGAACAGGAAGAAGCCCTGCTCTACAACGACATGGAAAGCGATCTCATACGCCAGCTCATGCGGCGGCTGGCCGCCTGGCAGCGCCCGTGAACCTGCGCCCGGACGAGTTTGCCCATCGGCTTGAAAAACCTCTCGCCCCATTATGGGTGCTACATGGCGACGAACTGCTGACCCTGGAAGCGGCGGACGCATTGCGCGCCGCCGCCCGCCGCCAGGGGATCGACGAGCGAGAAACCCTGGTCGTCGATAAAAGTTTCCGCTGGGATACCCTGACGCTGGCCGCAGGCAACCTATCGCTCTTTGGCAGTTCGAAGCTTATCGACCTGCGCATCCCTACCGCAAAACCCGGCCGGGACGGCGGCGACACACTTCAGCGTTACGCCGCCGCCCCCCCCGCCGGGACAGTGACCCTGATCACCCTGCCCGCGCTCGATTGGCAAACGAAGAAAGCCACCTGGTTCAAGGCCATTAGCGACGCCGGGACGGCCATCGAATTTGAGACGCCATCGCGCGAGCGCCTGCCTGCATGGATCACCGCGCGCCTTGCCGCGCAACGCCAGTCCGTATCCGCCGGGGCGCTGGAATTCATCGCAAACCACGTCGAAGGCAACCTGCTCGCCGCGCATCAGGAAATCCTCAAACTTGCTCTGCTGTACGGCGAAGGTGAAATAACAGCATCCCAGGTCGAATCGGCAGTGCTCAACGTGGCGCGTTATGATATTGACATGTTACGGCAAGCATTGCTCACGGGTGACGCAACTCGCTGCGCACGCCTGCTCGATGGCCTGCGTGGCGAAGGCGCGCCCACGCCGCTCGTATTGTGGGCGCTAGCCAACGAAATCCGCACGCTCGCCCTGCTACGCAGCGGAACCGACATGGGGCAGCCACTGGCTGCACTATTCAAGACCGAGCGCATTTTCGATTCCGTCCGGCAGCAAACCATCCGCGCCGCCCTGACTCGTCTGACCCGCCCCGCCCTGCAAACCGCCCTGCTCCACGCCGCCCGCATCGACCGCATGGTCAAGGGGCTCGTCCGCGGTGAAGTCTGGGACGAATTCCTGCATCTGGCCTTGCGCCTGTGCCGCCGCTAAATCCAACAAACACGGCATCCGCATTCAGTGTTCTAATTTCACTTTTTCCTGGCTCCCCTCATTCAGATGGACATCCAGCACATCATGCACACTTTGGGCCGTCAGGCGCGCAAAGCGTCGCGCGTACTCGCGGCAGCCTCCACCGGAGCCAAGAACACGGCGCTCATCGCCACGGCGGAAGAAATCCGCCGCCAACGCGACGCTCTGCTGGCCGCCAACGGCAAAGACCTCGCCCTGGCGCGGCAAGCCGGGCTGGAAGCTGCCATGCTCGACCGCCTGGGGCTGAACGAAAAAAGCGTCGAAGCCATGGCTGCCGGACTCGAACAGGTCGCTTCGCTTCCCGACCCCGTGGGAGAAATCACCGATGTCCGCCACCGCCCTTCGGGCATCCAGGTCGGCAAGATGCGCGTGCCGCTCGGCGTAATTGGCATCATCTACGAAGCGCGCCCCAATGTGACTGCCGATGCCGCCGCCCTCTGCCTGAAAGCGGGCAACGCCGCGATTCTGCGCGGGGGCAGCGAAGCCATCGAATCCAACCGCGCCATTGCCGCTTGCGTGCAGGCCGGGCTGGCCGCAGCCGGACTGCCCACCACGTCCGTGCAGGTCGTCGATACCACCGACCGGGCAGCGGTCGGCGCGCTCATCACGATGCCAGAGTACGTCGACGTCATTGTCCCGCGTGGTGGGAAAGGGCTGATCGCGCGCATCTCGAACGAAGCGCGCGTGCCGGTCATCAAGCATCTCGACGGCAACTGCCATGTATACATCGACGATGAAGCCGACCCTTCAATGATCGTCCCCATCGTCGAAAACGCCAAGACGCAACGCTATGGCGTCTGCAACACCGCCGAAACGCTCCTGGTCTCACGCGGGATAGCGGCTTCGAAATTGCCGGAAATCGCCGCCATGCTGGCCGCCAAAGGCGTGGAAATGCGCTGCTGCGAAGATTCGCTCGCCCTGTTGCGGCAAGCGGACATTCCCGGCGCAAAGCTCACCGCTGCGCGCGAAGAGGACTGGGGCGAGGAATACCTGGCCCCGATCATCGCGGTCAAAATCGTTGCCGGGCTGGACGAAGCCATTACCCACATCAACACCTGGAGTTCCGGGCACACCGAGGCCATCGTCACCGAGAATTACACGCGCGCCATGCGTTTCCTGCGCGAAGTGGATTCCTCCTCCGTCATGGTCAACGCCTCCACCCGATTCTCTGATGGCTTTGAATACGGCCTTGGCGCGGAAATAGGCATCTCCACCGATAAAATCCACGCACGCGGCCCTGTGGGCCTTGAAGGACTGACCAGCCAGAAATGGATCGTATTCGGCAACGGCGACGTGCGCCGCTAGGGCGTATTCATTTGTTCCCCTCTCCCGCTTGCAGCGAGGGGAGGGGCTTATTAATCAATGCTTTACTGCATCCTGCCGTAACGTTGCCGTAATTATAACGCACAATATACCCAATTAGCAAACTATTATTTTTGGCTCAA
>WREK01000159.1 GCA_009779355.1 Betaproteobacteria bacterium
TCCCGCGCTTCAAACGCACGGCTGGCGACGATGCGGCGGCTGGTGGTGTCGATCAGGCGGGTGTCGAGCCTGACCACGGCTTCCGGCGGTTTGCCGTCCTGCCGGTATTCACTGTGAAAAGCGCCAAGTTCGCTGCCGAGTTCATAGTCGGCAAAAGTGCGCATTTCTTCGATGGACAAGGCACTTACCCGCCCATCCATCCTGAAGGCATCGAACATGCGTTTACGCATCAGGAGCGCGGCAGGTTCGTGCCAGCTTGCGCCTTGGTAGACGCCTATCCGGTTCGGTTCCAGAATGACGAGGATGCGCTGCCCAAGCAATTGCCCGTTTGAATCCGGCCGGGCGATGCGCAACGACCACGGGCGCAGGGCTCTGTCGGCGCGATCCGGGGTATCGAAAGAGGCGGGCAACAGGTAGACGTCCACGGGATTCGGCGTGGGCAGGATCGTACAGGCCGCAAGTGGCAGGGCGCAAAGTACGTAAAGGCAAAGGGTACGAAAGACGCGGGCAGTGGTGCGACGGACGCGCTGGAGAGTCATGGCTTGAACTCCCGTGTAGGTTCCCGGCCAAGGATATAGTCGGCGGGACGTTCTTCAAGGCGGCGGGCAATCATGCGCAGGGACGCAAGGGTGGCGCGCAGTTCGGTTACGGCAGGGCCGAGTTCGGCCAGGGACTTGAAACCCGTGTCAAGCGGGGCACGGTTGTTAGCGAGCAATTTGTCGAGGGACTGCGTGGTGCGCTCAAGCGCTGCCATCGAACGCTGTGCGCTGTCCAGCGTGTTTTTCCCTTGCACGTCGAGCAGGCGGTTGGCGTTTTGCATCAATTGCGAGGCTTCGGCGAGCACTGCGCTGGCCTGCGTGCCAGCCTGGGAAAGCTGAGACAATGCTTTTCGCATATCCTCGCGGCCTTTGGCGAGTTCGCCTGTGGTGAGTTCGAGGTTGTTCAGTATGCGCTCGATGTGGGTGAGGTTGCGCTCGGAAAACAGCGCCCTTACGTGCACCAATACGTCATTGGCATTAAGGATCACATCTCCTCCGCTGTCAAGCAATTTGCCCAGTGAAGAGAGTTCCGTGGGGATGACCGGAATTTTGCCGGGGTGCGGCTTCAGGAGTTCCCCGCTGCCTTCGGTGAGGCGGATCGTCGAGAGGCCGGTAATACTTACCGTGTGCAGCCGTGCGCGGGTATCGCTGTAAATTGGCGCGCCGGCATCGACGCTGATGCGGGCGCGTATCAGGCTTGGGTCGGTGGGGTCGATCCGCAAATCATCGACCGTGCCGATCTTGATGCCCTTGAATTCCACCATGCTGCCTTTTGAGAGGCCGGAGACGGCTTCGTCGAACAGCACGTCATAGGTCTGGTAACCGCCATTGTTTGAGCCTGCGCCCAGCCACATGGTGAAGGCGAGCGCCGCCCCGACCACGAAAACGGTAAAAAGGCCGATCAACAAATGGTGTGCACGGGTTTCCATATCGGAACCTCCTCCTTCTTATGGCACATGTCCATGCGCCGCCTGCGCGGCGCGGCCACGTGGGCCGTGAAAATATTCCTGTATCCATGTGTCGTCAATGGCGGCGACCGCCTCCAGCCGGTCATTGGCCAATACCCGCCTGTTTGCAAGCACCGCGACCCTGTCGGCAATGGTGTATAGCGTATCCAGGTCATGCGTGACCAGGAAAACGGTCAGCCCCAAGGCCCCGCGCAGGGTCAGGATCAACTGGTCGAATGCCGCTGCACCGATGGGATCCAGTCCAGCGGTGGGTTCATCGAGAAAAAGAATATCCGGATCCAGCGCCAAAGCACGTGCAAGTGCCGCACGCTTTATCATGCCGCCTGAAAGTTCCTTGGGCAGCTTATTGCCTGCGTCGACGGGCAGGCCCGCCAGCGCTGCCTTGAGCGCGGCCAGCCGCATGGCCTCGGCTTCCGGCAGACGGGCATGTTCGACCAGGGGCAGGGCGACGTTTTCCAGCACCGTAAGCGAAGAAAAAAGCGCGCCTTGCTGGAACAGAACCCCGACGCGACGCGCCAGGCCGGTGTTGCCCTGTACCCCAGGCGCGTATACATCCTGCCCAAACAGACATACCGAACCGGCTGCGGGGCGGTTCAGGCCGACCAGCGTGCGCAGCAGCACCGATTTGCCCGTGCCTGATCCGCCAACCACAGCGAGCACTTCACCGCGCCGCACATCCAGGTCGAGTCCGTCGTGCACCGTCTGTGCGCCGAAACAGTTACGCACCCCGCGCGCCTGCGCGACGGCCTCAAAATGCGTCCGTGCAGCCGCGCTCACCAGCCCATCTCCATGCAGAACAAGGCTGCGATGGCATCGACCACAATCACCGTGAAGATCGACTGCACCACTGCTGAGGTCGTGTGCTCGCCAACTGACTGCGCGCTGCCGCTTACCCGGAAACCTTCCAGGCAGCCGATGGAGGCAATCAGGAAAGCGAACACCGGCGCTTTCCCAATACCGACAAAGAAATGTTGCGGGTCGATGCCATTGGAAAACAGGGAAAGGAACATCCCCGGCGAGATATCCAGATGTAGCGCGCAGACAGCCATGCCTCCCGTGACGCCGCAGATTATTGCGATGAATGTGAGGATCGGGAGAGCCAGCATCATTGCCAGCACCCTTGGGAGCACCAGCCATTCAACCGGATCGAGGCCGAGCACACGGATTGCGTCGATTTCTTCGTTGGCGCGCATCGAACCGATCTGGGCCGCGAAGGCGCTGGAAGTCCGTCCGGCAACCAGGATGGCCGCAAGAAACACCCCGAATTCCCGCAGAAAGGAATAGGCGATCAGGTCGACCGTATAGATGGTTGCCCCAAACTCCGCCAGCACTGTCGCGCCAAGAAAAGCCACCACCGCCCCAACGAGAAAAGTCAGCAAAGCCACAATGGGCACGGCATCGAAGCCGATCCGCTCCAGCTGGGCGATGGTGGCCGTTACGCGCCAGCGCCGGGGTCGCCAGACCGTGTGCGCCAGCTTTTCAAGCGTAAGCCCGATGAAACTGAGCAGGCCAAGCATGTGCTTCCAGAACGCGGACATCGCTTCACCAATTCGCACGAGCACGTCGCCGAAGCGGTATCCCCTGTGGGGTGGGTCAACGGGTACGGCAAGCGCGGATGCGACCGTTTCCAACAACATCCGTTGCTCCGGTGTGAGTGTGACATTGGTGATTGCGTCTTTCAGCTTTCCTGCGCCGATGAGTTCGCATAACAGGCGAGCTCCAGCGGTATCCAGCGCCGTGAGGGAAGAAAAGCCGATTTTCGTCCCCGGCCTGATTTGCCCGCGCAACCCGGCAACCCGAGGCACGAGCGTCCGATAATGGGAAAGAGTCCATGCGCCGCCGATATACAGGGTATTCCCCCCATCATGCAGTTCGAGGCGGGCATCATCATAAATGTCCATTTCAGAGAGCATACATGAATATAGGGATCTAATCGAACGATCTTGCACGGATATCACCAAGCGTACGGCGATAAGGCGCGCTGAAATTCAAAAAGAATATGTTTTTGTATTTATATTCTACGCAGATGCATAGCAAAATTATTCACATAATACAAAAAGATAGTTTGGGAATGTCAATATAAATGTTCTGTTTTTTTTCAAGCATTTAAATAAATATGTATTCACGTATTGTCATTTATATTTTTTTCATAACATAGTTGATTTTCAATCTTGATTGCGTGACAATGGACAATGAGTTTAACCCAGTTGTCAATCAAAACATGGAGAGTTATATGAAAAAAATCACGTTGGTCGGCAGTTTTACTGCACTTGCTTTGTTTTCTGCAAGTGCTGTCAATGCAACGCCTTATATCGTCAATGTTCCATTGAGCAACATCCAGAATAAATTTGACGATGTTATAAGCGCTACTGGTTCGCCCCTGACCACTATCCAAGTGGTTAATGGCAAAAATGTCTACGATTTCACTGACAATAACGGTAATGCTGCAAGCGTGACCGTTACGCGCCCCAATGGGTCGACTCCTAGCACTACCTCTTCATATGGTAGCAATGGCATTTCTCTATCGGGTGCTTCCTGGGTTATCAGTCCCGCACGAAATGCCAACGATCCGATTCCTGGGTTCAATTCTGGCGTAACTTTTACGTTCAGTTCCCCAGTGAACGCTTTCGGTTTTGAAGTAGGCGACTGGGCGACGTGCTGTAGGACGGGAACCCGCCCGGCCGGCGTCGTCGACGGTTATGGTGTACCTGCCTCGGGTTCAGGCTTGTGGATCGCTTTCGACGGTGGTGCCGCTACCCTTCCCGCCAATGCGTTAACCGCAGCAGATAACCCTGGTTTTGCCCAGGACAAGAGCTATACGAACTTTATCGGCGCCATTGACTCTTCCGGTTATTTCCAAAGCATTACTTTTTTTGGTGATGGTTTTGGAGAGTATCTGCTTGCTGGAGGCACGTTACGGTTTGCCCTGGTTCCTCTTGGCTCGGTAGATAAGGGCGGTGTTGTCCCTGTCCCAATCCCCGAACCCGAAACCTGGGCGATGCTGCTGGCAGGACTTGGCATTGTAGGCGCGGTCGCGAAGCGCAACCGTAAGGGATGAAATAGGTTTTTCTTCCGTCATGGAAAACGGGGACGCAAGTCCCCGTGGGGGAAAATTGGGATACCCTTGACACCGAAGGTCATGGTCATGACGGCGGGCGGGGAAAATACGCTTTTGACATGGCGCGCAAGGCGTTGTTTGCCTTACACGCCATGTCGATGCCCTGGCGAAAATTTTGGGATTACCGCTTGACAGGCAAGACGGTATCTACGCGGGTTACATGGGCTGTTCAACCCCCGCAGTCCTTGAGTTTCTGAAACGGTGCAAATCTGTGGTGGTCGTATTCCGAGCCATTTTTTTGTACATGCTTGCACTTTCCGTCAGGAAAGAATTTCCACGCCGGCTGAACGTACCTAGCGGTGGAACATTCATTTTTGTACTTGACGTGCCACCCGCTACTGTCATGCCATTTGCTGTATATTTTGATACAGGCAGGCGCATCTTTGGCGTGGACAGGCTGAACCGCGCAAACGAGAGCGACTGTAATGCCGGCTACCAGGGTGATAAGAGTTTTACGAGTAGTCATAACTTCCTCCGTTTTGGATGATTGTTGAAA
>WREK01000160.1 GCA_009779355.1 Betaproteobacteria bacterium
AGAGTCCACAAGACAGGTCAAAATCAGTCCGAAAAGCAGCTTTACAAGGTAGTTTTCGGCCATTTTTGGCCTTGTAGACATAGGTTTCTCCAGTGCTTCAGACTTTTTGAGCATCCTGTTAAGTCTTCGATGTGTTCATGAAATTTGTCGGCATCAACTTCTCGTGCTACAAAACCGGACAAATTAAAAACTCGCGACAAAAAACCGGCTCACGGCTTGCCAGGGAGCCACACATTCTGCCAAAATCACGCGCTTTCCTTGCTCCACCGGATTTCGCACTACGGGGGGCTTTAACCATCCATAAGGAGAACTGATGCGACATTATGAAATCGTGTTCATCGTGCACCCGGATCAATCCGAACAGGTGCCCGCGATGATTGACCGTTACAAAGGCATCGTCACCGCCCGTGGCGGCCAGATTCACCGGCTCGAAGACTGGGGACGGCGTCAACTGGCTTACCCGATCCAGAAGGTGCACAAGGCGCATTACGTGCTCATGAACATCGAATGCGACGGAGAGGCGCTTGGCGAACTCGAACACGCATTCAAGTTCAACGATGCCGTACTGCGCCACCTCGTCATCAAGATGAAGAAGGCCGTTACTGTGCCTTCGCCAATGATGAAGGAAGAGAAATCGCGCTCCCTTGCCGCTTTGCCCGTGGCGGACGGTGAAGGTGAAAGCGAGGGTGAGAGCGAAGCCGAAGCTGAAGTCGCCTCCCCCGATGCGCTCGAACCAACCCCGGCCTGAGGTGTGCGCTGGAAGCAACCAACGAACTGCGGCTGGTGGCGCGTATTGCGGAGGTTTCGGCCTTGCGGCGCACCCCGGCAGGCATCCCGGTCGTGTCCTGTGTGCTGGCGCATGAGTCCCGGCAAATCGAGGCAGGCATCGAACGCGAGGTGAAGCTGGAACTCCCGGCAATGGCTATCGGCGAACTGGCGCAAACGCTCTGTGCCGCAGCCCCTGGAGCAAAGGTCTCGGTGGCGGGGTTCATGGCAGCCAAAAGCGCACGTAACCGCAGTCCGGTACTACACCTCACCATCATCGAATTCACGGAAGGAATCTGAAAATGGCTTTTAAGTCCAACAAGTTCAAGAAAAAGGAAGACCGCACTGGCCGCGGTCTCTTCAAGCGTCGCAAGTTCTGCCGCTTCACGGTGGAAAAGATCGAAGAAGTCGATTACAAGGATGTTGATATCCTCAAGGACTTCATCACCGAAAACGCCAAAATCATGCCGGCGCGTATCACCGGAACCAAGGCGGGTTATCAGCGCCAGTTGTCGGTGGCCGTCAAGCGTGCCCGTTTCCTGGCGCTCTTGCCTTACACCGACCTGCATCAATAAGGAGGGCGGACATGCAAATCATTCTGCTCGAAAAAGTAGGCAAACTCGGCTCCCTGGGCGACGTCGTCAAGGTCAAGGACGGCTATGCCCGCAATTACCTGATCCCGCACGGGTTCGCCAAACGCGCCACCGCTGCCAACAAGGCTGAATTCGAGGCCCGCCGCGCCGAACTGGAACGCGCCCAGGTCGAAAAACTGACCTCCGCGCAGGCGCTTGGGGCGAAGCTCGATGGGTTGATGGTTCAGATTACCCGCAAGGCGAGTATGGACGGGCGGCTCTTCGGTTCGGTGAGCAACATCGACGTGGCCGACGCACTGGTGGCGCAGGGCTTTGAGATCGAACGTTCAGCGATCCGCATGCCGGACGGCCATCTGAAGCATGTCGGCGACACGAAGATCGAAATCGCCCTACACGCCGACGTCGTCGTACCGATCACCGTTTCGGTGCTTGGCGAACAATAAGGCGCGGATGAATCCCGCAATGCAAGGGGCTGCCCAAGGCGGCCCTTTGTTTTTATCAAAAACAAACCACGGTTAGAAACCTCCCCCTTTAGCAGGGTGCTCAAAAACTATTTTTTCAGATGTCAGAGTCCACAAAACGGGTCAAAATAAGCCCGAAAAGCAGCTTTACAAGGTAGTTTTCGGTCATTTTTGGCCTTGTAGACATGGGTTTCTCCAGTGCTTCAGACTTTTTGAGCATCCTTTTAGGGGGATAATCTCGCTTGGGAGAGGCGTAACCTCTTTCAAGCGCTTTTGTCGCCCGGGCACGGGCGTGGATTGAAACATAGAATCATCCCTCTCGCAGCCGTTTTGGGAACCATCATGGCGACTTCTTCGCGCAACGCCCCGCCGTACGACCCGCAAATGGCGGCAATCAAGCTGCCGCCGCACTCGCTCGAAGCCGAGCAATCGCTGATCGGCGGCCTGCTGCTCGATAACGCCGCCTGGGAGCGGATCGCCGATCTCGTCACCGGGGAAGATTTTTACCGCGACGACCATCGCCGCATCTATCAGCACATCACGAAGCTGGTCGACATCGGCAGGCCCGCCGATGTGGTGACGGTGTTTGAATCGCTACAGAAAAACGGCGAAGCGGAGCAGGCAGGCGGGCTTGCCTATCTGACGGAAATCGCCAACAACACCCCCTCTGCGGCCAACATCCGCCGTTACGCGGAAATCGTCCACGAGCGCGCAATCCTGCGCAAACTCGTTACCGTGGGGGATGAAATCGCGGCGAGCGCGCTTGCCCCATCCGGCAAGGATGCCAAGATACTGCTCGATGAAGCCGAGGCGCGGGTGTTCGAGATTGCCGAAGCGGGCGCGCGCCACAGTAGCGGGTTCCAATCCATTCAGCCCCTTCTCAAACAGGTCGTTGACCGCGTGCAGGAACTCTACGACCGCGACAACCCCTTGGAAGTCACCGGCGTTCCCACCGGATTTGTCGATCTCGATGATAAAACATCAGGATTGCAGCCTGCCGACATGCTGATCATCGCGGGGCGTCCGTCGATGGGCAAAACCAGTTTCGCCCTCAACATTGCCGAGTACGTCGCGGTGGAAAAACGTTTGCCGGTTGCAATTTTCTCGATGGAAATGCCTGGAAACCAACTGGCTACCCGTTTCATTTCCTCGGTGGGCCGGATCGACATGCAGAAGATCCGCAATGGCCGCCTGAGCGACGACGACTGGCAACGGCTGACGATGGCCATGGGCAAACTCTACGAAGCGCCGATCTACGTTGACGAGACGCCGGGACTCAATCCCATCGACCTGCGCGCCCGTGCGCGAAGGCTTGCCCGTCAGCACGGCCCTCTCGGCCTGATCGTGATCGACTATCTGCAACTGATGAACGGCACGCGCGATACCGATAACCGCGCCACCGAACTGTCGGAAATCTCACGCTCGGTCAAAGCGCTTGCCAAAGAACTGCACGTACCGATCCTCGCCCTGTCGCAACTCAACCGCAGCCTGGAACAGCGCCCCAACAAGCGCCCGGTGATGTCGGATCTGCGCGAATCGGGCGCAATCGAGCAGGACGCGGATGTCATCATGTTCATCTACCGGGACGAGGTCTACAATCCCGACTCGCCCGACAAGGGCACGGCAGAACTCATCATCGGCAAGCACCGCAACGGCCCGACCGGCATGGTGCGGATGACCTTCCTGGGCGAATACACACGTTTCGAGAATTTTGCCGGAAGCAGTTTTCGATAAGCTGAAACAACTATTCAGAACCGGCTTTCAGGCCGGTTGCACCTGTTCGCCATATACCATATAGGTTGGGGTGAGCTGTGCGAACCCCAACGCTGCTGCCGTCCTTTTGCTCCTGCACGTTGGGGTTTGCTTCCGCACCCCAACCTATACGCTTTACGCATTTTGCGGTTTGTGTGGGGCGGGCAGGGGGCAGAGAGGGCTATCATCATTTGCCTACGTGGGTTTCTATGCGGCGGGGGCAGGGGTGTGGGAGGGTGGCTGTTTTTCCGGGGCGGCGTGGTCTTCGAGCTCAGGGCGCGGTGCAGCGCCTGCGCCTTGACTGGCGCTTCCGGCGTGGCCCGTGTTGCGGTGTCCAGGACGCCGGAGAAGCCGGGGGTTCCCCACGGAATGCGTTGTCCAGCGCGGCGATCGGATCCTGGCCTTTTGCGTGCGACTCGATCTGTGCGCGGAGCACGGACAGGAAACTGCCAGCGTCCCAGAATGCCTCCCGTGCGGCATCGGCGGCTTTTTGCGCGGTGGCAAGGCGCTGCTGCCGGTACTGGCTGCCGGAAAGCACGTGCAGCACAGGCGTGAGTTCGGCAACGTCGGGCAGCGCGCGTAGCGCCTCCCGGTTCGCAAGGATGGTGTCAATGCCATGCAGGTCTGCGCCCTTGCCCTCGAAAGCCTGTTTTTTGGCGAACACGCCCCGGTAGTAGGCCGCCTTCACCTGTTCGGCTTCGGTGTGGCTGCCGTAGCGCGCATCCGCGCAGAGCCTCTGGCGGTTCTGCCCTAGGGCATGCATAGCGTGCTGGTGTTGCTCCACGTCCTTGTACCCTTTGAACAGTTGGATGCCCTCGTCGACGCGGGCGAGTTCGTCGCCGGGGATGCCCTTTTCAATGCAGGCTTCCCGCAGCGCTTCCCATCGGCGCGTAAGGGCAGTGACCTGTTCGTTGGTGAGGCTGCGGCCTTTGTCCAGCGCTTCAATGACGTCCTTATACAGCCCGTCCCCGGCGCTGTCATAAAGCAGCCCGCCCGCGCGATCCATCACGCGCACCCTGTCCAGCTTGGCAGCGTCCCCACCGGGCCGATCCGCGTCTTTCAGCAGGTTTTCCCTGAAAGCGTTGTAGGACTGATCCTGTACGCTTTCCGGCACGTCACGCACGTAGCCATGTTTATCGCGAACGTTCTCGCGCCGTTCCAGGACGCTCAACCGGCTTTCCTCGCGCGGGGTGGCGATGGCGATGATTTCGCACGCATACCCTGTGCGGTGGGCGCGTTCAGCGGGATCCGACAACGAGTTGGGGAACCGGTAAATTCCCTCTTCCAGGATATTCCGCCTGCCTTCAACGGCGTAGTCCCGCACGAGCAGAGCAATTTTTTTGCAGTCCGAGATCGTTTCCGATGACGTGTATTTCCCTTTTTTCAAGTCTTCGATGTCGCCATGAAATTTGTCGGGGTCAACGTGAACGAATCCACCCTTTTGATTGAACTCTGCTTTTACGGTTTCTGATGCGAAC
>WREK01000161.1 GCA_009779355.1 Betaproteobacteria bacterium
CTTCAAAACCCCTCCACGCCGGGTTGCGGGGGCAGGACTTGAACCTGCGACCTTCGGGTTATGAGCCCGACGAGCTGCCAACTGCTCCACCCCGCGTCCGTTTGGAGGCGCGCATTATCCAGAGGCGCCCTGGGGGCGTCAAGGGAAAGTTACCTTTTTTCTCGCTTTTACTTTTCCAGCCACTCGATCAGCGGCACCCATTGCTCGGCGTCGCGCCGGTGCCGGGCGCGTGGCGGGTCGAAGATGGTCGCGCCTGCCGCGGCGACATTGACGTAGTTCTGGGTGTTGCGCAGATAGGCGACGATGGGAATGTCGAAATGCTTGAGGAACTCTTCAAGCATGCCGGCTGCCCTTGTTCTCGGGTCGACGCGCATGGCGACGATGCCGACCTTGCCGCGCCGGCCGGGGATTTCGTTGCGCATGGCGTTGAGGAAATCCTCGGTCGCCGCCATGTCGAATACGGAGGGTACGAGCGGCACGAGTACTTTGTCGACGGCGCGCAGATAGTCGGAGAGTTTGTAGCCCTGCAAGCCGGCGGGGGCGTCGACCACGACCCAGTCGGCTTCGCGCGGCAGGGCGAGGCTGATTTGATTACCGGCGTAATAGCCGGTCACGGGCGGCAATGCCGGATCGCGGAAGGCCATCCAGCGCAGCGCCGATTGCTGGCGGTCGAGGTCGCACAGGGTTGTCTGGCGCCCGAGGTTGGCGAAATAGCCGGCCAGATTGGTTGCCAGCGTCGTTTTCCCCGCTCCGCCCTTGGGGTTTGCCACCAGGATCGCGCGCATACGAACTCCCTGAATTTTTCAGCGCATTATATTGGCTTCAGCGCGCCCAAGAAGGCCATGCGTATAAAATGATGTCTTTCCTGTTGCCGAGGCAATTATGGTTAAAAAAGCTGCCGATGCCCGCCAGGGCATTCAATCCATCGAGATTGGCTTTCGCCTGCTCGATGTGCTGGCTGCCGCGACCCGCCCGATGATGCTGCGCGATATCGCCAAGGGCGCGGGCATGCCGGCCGCCAAGGCGCATCGCTACATGGTCAGCTTCCTACGCATCGGCATCGTCGAGCAGGATCCCGCCAGCAGCCGTTACGATCTCGGCGCCCATGCCCTGCTGCTTGGGCAGGCCTGCCTCAGGCGGCTGGACGCGGTGCAGCTCGCCGGCCCCGTTCTCGAAGCTTTGAGCGAGGAAATTCAGGAAACGGTGGCTTTGGTCGTCTGGGGCAGTGCCGGGCCGACCATCGTGCGCATTGTCAGTTCCGGTTCGCCAGTCATCGTCACGATACGCTATGGCTCCGTGATGTCGCTGACGAAATCGGCGAGCGGCCGCTCCTTTCTGGCCTTCTTCCACTCGCCCTTCCTGAAAAAGCTGCTGGATGAGGATTTGCGAGAAACGGCGGCGCGCAGCAAGACCAGTGTCACCACGCTGCGCCGGCAACTGGAAAAAACCCTGGCTCTCATCCGCGAACACGGCATTTCGCGCTCGACGGGTAGCCTGATTCCGGGCATCAACGGACTCAGCGCGCCGGTATACGATCATACCGGCGGCATGGTGGCGAGCATCACCGCCATAGGCGCCATCGGGGAATTCGACGCCGCGTGGGATGGCGCAGCAGCCAAGGCATTGCTCGCGTCGGCCACCTTGCTTTCGCGCCGGCTTGGTCATAACGGCACGATGGGAATGCCCAGTGGTGCCCCCGAACGGAATCGAACCGCTACCTGATGATTACAAATCAACTGCACGACCTTCATGCTACGGGGGCAGGCGGCGCCGGGACGTGATTATAGCCTGCCCATCCACCATTCGACATGAGCGCACCCAGCACCCCCTTCGAAATCGCCCGGGAAACCCTGCGGCAACTGGCGTTGCGGCGTATTACGCCGACGCCCGACAACTATCTCGCGCTGTATCAGGAAGTCTCCGGCCAGCAAGTCGGCGGCGAGCCTTTCCCGGGCAAGTTTCTGCGCATACTGAACAGCAAGCTGCCGCAGTCCACACCGGATCAGTTGCGTCTGGCGCGCCAACTGGAAGAAGCCGTCAAGGCGGAAAGCTGGGATGACTACAGGACGCATCTGGTCGCCTTCATCAGCGACTTGCTGAAAAGTCAGAAATTGCCATGGGCGACGCTGATCGGCGACTTGCTCAGGCAATGGGAGGCCCGGCACAGCGGCCTCACCGCCGCCCGCAAACGGGAGGCGCTGGAACATGTGCTGACCGCCAGCAGCGCCAATCCGGAAACCCTGTACAACCGACTGAGCGGTCTGTTGTCTTCTTGGGAACAAGCGGGTGAAACCGAGCCACATCCGCCCTCGGCGGATGAGCCGCCGCTACCCGACAGCGCGGGCGGCGACGATCTGCTGTCGGAACTGCGTCAACTTTTCGCCTTCGCGCTCGAAACGGCAATCGCCACGCAGTTGCAGGCCGATCCACAACTGGCCAGCGACGCCCAGACGCTCGCCAACGACATCCGCGCCGCTGGCAACAGCGTGCAATTGCAGGAAATTCCGGGCCGTCTGAAGCGTTTCGCCTTCAAGCTCGAACTGCTCGCCGAAGATCAGGCCGAACTGCGCAACAGCCTGCTCGGCCTCCTGCGCCTTCTGGTCGAGAACATCGCCGAGTTGGTCATCGAC
Organism: Betaproteobacteria bacterium; assembly: GCA_009779355.1. GTDB lineage: Bacteria > Pseudomonadota > Gammaproteobacteria > Burkholderiales > Rhodocyclaceae > WRNU01. The sequence goes on from WREK01000161.1 coordinate 2,631, forward strand.
GATAACTGGCTGCACGGCCAGATCGAAATGGTCCACGAGTTGATCAACCAGCCCCTGTCGCAACGCGCCATCGACGCTGCCGAGCAACGCTTGAAGGAAGTCCTGTTCAAGCAGAGCCAACTGAAAACCAGTCTGGTCGACGCCAAGAACGCCATCAAGAACATGCTGACCGGCTTTGTCGACCACCTCGCCGACTTCGCCGATGCAACCTCCGACTACCACGACAAAATCGAAGCCTGCGCCGCGAAAATCAGCGCCGCCGAAGACATCGGCGCGCTGGAAAGCGTGCTCAGCGAAGTCATGCGGGAAACCCGGAACATCCAGTTCAGCGCCCTGCGCTCGCGCGACGAATCGCGCGCGGCACAGCGCCAGGTCGAGGAATCCCAGGAGCGCATCCGGCAACTGGAACACGAACTGGAAGCAACCAGCACCCTCGTTCGCCACGACCAACTCACCGGCGCGCTCAACCGGCGCGGCCTGGAGGAAATTTTCACCAAGGAAATCGGCCGTTGTCAGCGGCACAACACTCCGCTCTGCCTCGGTCTGCTCGACATCGACAATTTCAAGAAACTCAACGACTCGCTGGGACACGAAGCCGGCGATCACGCCCTCATCCATCTGGCCGCCGTCTGCCGCGAAACGCTGCGTCCCCAAGACACGATCGCCCGCTACGGCGGCGAAGAATTCGTCGTCCTGCTGCCGGAAACCCGGCTCGACGAGGCGATGACGGCCTTCAAACGCCTGCAGCGCAAATTGACCAAGAAATTCTTCCTGCACAACAACGACAAGATACTCATCACCTTCAGCGCCGGCGTCACGCAACTCATCGAAGGCGAAGACCAGAACAGCGCCATCAAACGCGCCGACCGCGCCATGTACCAGGCCAAGCAGGCCGGCAAGAACCAGGTGATCAGCGCATGAAACGATTATTCCAGTTGGGTGCTTGATGATGAATGAAGAATTCACCTTTACCTGGAATAATTACAAACCTTGGACTACTGATGATGAATTTCTGCGTTTGTTAAGCACCGTCAAAGAGAAAACGCTTGTTGATGAACTCCGCCTATATGAACTGTATAGCTTAGTCAAACAATGCTCCAAACTACCCGGAAATATTTTAGAGGTCGGCGTATATAAAGGGGGCTCTGGCACCTTGATTTCTCAAGTCGCAAAAAACATTGGCAAACATGTTTATCTTGCAGACACTTTCAAAGGAATAGTAAAATCATCCAGCATCGATATTATTAGCGACGGCTTGTTTTCAGACACGTCAGCAGAAAGTGTTAGCAACTTTTTCACCTCATTAAATATAAGCTGCCACACTTTATTAAAAGACATTTTTCCGGATGAGACTGGGCACCTAATACCGCCCAACGAAACATTTTGCCTATGCCATGTGGACGTTGATGTTTATCTTTCAGTAAAACACGTTGCAGAGTGGGTATGGAGCAAATTAACCCTTGGCGGGATGATTGTTTTTGACGATTATGGCTTTAAATCCTGCCCTGGGGCGACAAAATACGTCAACGAAGAGTTATCAAAATACCCGGATGCCATGATCGTGCATAATTTGAACGGCCATGCTATTGTGTTCAAGAACTTTAACCACGCGATCCCTCACCCATCGCGCAACGCAAACAATCATTCCGCAAGGTAAGAAATGACAGCACAGAATTTTCACTTCGGAACGCACCCACTCATCGAATCGCTCCAGGTTTACACAGCACAACTGGCCGATGAATTCCAGAAAATGTGGCAGCAAGATATCGACTACATTCGCTTTGAATGGGTGTCATTACCCGACGAGGCAGAAAATACCTTGTCAATCGACTTTACTCTCCGCTCAGCAGACAAAAGACACATCCTGATTATATTGGGAATTTTGGTCAAAAAAGACGAAATCCACTTCCCTTCAATTTTAAAAAATTGGGAGCAGGGAAATATTTCATTTCTTTACAATGTCATCAAAAGCGAACTAACAAAACCAGCACAGAATCGTGAGATTCGCCCACTAAGCCCCGCACCGCTTGCTCCTTCGGAAATTACAATAGAGCGCACGGTTCCCGGCTTGTGGTTTTATGCAACTGTTGTTCAACACATAAAACGTTATAAATTTATACTTGACTTCATCCGCCCAGGAAAAATACTGGAATGCGCCTGCGGTGCTGGCTATGGCGCAGTGATACTTTCACGCCTCGACACAATGACGGAATACTATGGCGTAGACTTGTCTGAAACCGCTGTAACATACTCAAAAGCCAGCACATGGGACAAAAGATTCGATTTTCACGAAATTGATCTCGCAGAACCTACGCCCTCTCTTTACGAAAATGTCATCTCACTGGAAACGATCGAGCATGTTCCCAACCCATACAGGTTCATGGAACTCCTGATTGATAAAATGTCGCCTA
>WREK01000162.1 GCA_009779355.1 Betaproteobacteria bacterium
CTGCGCGAAATCCAGCGCGTTTTTGGCGGCATACATTTTCAGTTGACTACAGTCTGTAGCCGACTGAATCTTGGCATTCTCGAAGGGTTGGATGGTGCTCTTGAAATTCATCATGCCCCCACAATCCTATGCAGCAGCCCTTCACTCTGTCGCTCCAACTTCAGAATGTCCGCGCGGATTTCCTCCAGCGTGCGTAGCGGCGCGGGTTTATAGAAGTAGCGGGCAAACGAGATTTCGTAGCCGATTTGCGTTTTCTCGCCGTCGATCCACGCATCCGACGCATGGGGCAACACTTCGCGCTCGAAAAAGGCGTCGATGCCGCCGGGTTCCTTGAGCGGCACCTGTTCAGTGTCGCGCAGGTCAGTGTCCGGTTCGTATTCGACGATTTCGCGGTTCTTGCCCTCGCCAACGAGAGTGCGACCGTTGAAACCCGGTTTGAATTGCACGATGTCCTTGAGCTTCTGCCGTTTGGCGATGACTGGCGGCGCTGTTTCGTCGCGCCAACTCACAGCCTTGAATATGGCCTTTCTTTCCGCCGCGCCGGGTTTTCTGTTGTGGGCTTTCATTGCCGCATCGAATTGCTCGCGGAAAACGTTATGGTCATCGAACACGTCTTCGCCGAGTTCCTTCTGCGCCAGCAACGCCAGTTCGACGAGGGTTTTGTCGCGCTGCCAGGTCGCAGCGTCCAGCAGTTTCTTGCGGCGCTTTTCCGGCACGGCTTTCCTGGCGCTGTCTTCGTCATCGTCATCCTCGGTGTCGTCGTCGCCCTTCAACCACGCTTCGACTTCGCCTTTGATGGCAGCAAAGACAGTGTAGAGCCTGTCGCCGTGCTGGGCATGGATTTCGGCGCGGAGGGTTTCGTCACCGCTGGCAAAGCGCAGCGTTTCAATGGCGCTGGTTTTCAACTGGCTTTTCAGACGGAGCGGACGTTCGACGGTGATCTTCCAGTAGCCGAAGTCCTGCGTGTCGAACCATTTGGATTCTGCCGTTTCCCGCGCTTCGCCGAGATACAGACCAAGAATGCGCTCAATGTCGTTCTCGGAGAGTTCGCAATTTTTCTTGCCAAGGTTGCGCCGTAGCGGTTGAAACCATCCGGTTGCGTCAATTAGTTGCACCTTGCCACGGCGAGCGGCGGTTTTTTTGTTGGCGAATACCCAGACGTAGGTAGCGATGGGTGTGTTGTAAAAGATATTGAGCGGCAACGCAATGATGGTTTCCAGCCAGTCGTTTTCCAGCACCCAGCGGCGGATGTTGCTTTCGCCCTGCCCCGCATCGCCAGTGAAAAGCGCCGAGCCGTTATGAACAAGGGCGATGCGGCTGCCGATTGCATCATCGTGTTTCATCTTTGAGAGCTTATTGACCTGAAACATCAACTGCCCGTCGCTGGAACGGGTGATGAGTTTGAATTCGGGGTCGCCGCCGTGGTTGACGACGAAGCGCGGGGCATTGAATTCCTTCTTGCCGCCCATGCGCTCCAGATCAGTTTTCCAACTCTTGCCGTATGGCGGATTGGAAATCATGAAATCGAATTTACGCGAGGGAAACTGGTCAGCAGCCAGCGTGGATTTATCCGCACCACCAACAATGTGCCTAGCTTCTTCCCCTTGTCCTTTCAGCAGCAGGTCAGCCTTGCAGATGGCGTAAGTCTCGTCGTTGATTTCCTGCCCAAACAAGTGGATGGAAACTTCCTTGCCGTGCTCTTCGGCCAATTCCTGCAAGGTTTCTTCGGCAACGGTCAACATCCCCCCCGTGCCGCATGCGCCGTCGTAGAGCGTGTAGGTGGTCGATTTGATCTGGTCGGCAATGGGCAGGAACAGCAACTTTGCCATCAGCTTGACCACATCGCGCGGTGTGAAATGTTCGCCCGCTTCCTCGTTGTTATCTTCGTTGAAGCGGCGGATCAACTCCTCAAACACCGTTCCCATGCCGTGGTTGTCCAGCGCGGGCAGCTTGATGCGCCCATCCATATCCCTGACCGGAAATGGAGAAAGATTGATGTCGGGGTCGAGAAAATCATCAATCAGATCACCGAGGATTTGGGCATCCACCAGCTTCTGAATCTGGTTGCGAAAATTGAACTTGCTGAGAATATCCTGCACTTCGGACGAAAAGCCGTCGAGGTAGGCGATGAAGTCATCGCGCAGCCGTTGCCCCTTGCCGCTTGACTTCAATAACGTCAGCGTAAAATCCGAGCAGTTGTAGAACGCCTGTTTGGCCACTGCCTTCAACGCGCCGTCCTGTTCTGTCACGTTGTGCGCGTCAAGAAGCTTCTTGCGTTCCCGCACTGCCTGATTGGTTGGTTCAAGCACCGCATCGAGCCGCCGCAGCACGGTAAATGGCAGGATCACGTCGCGGTACTTGCCGCGCACGTACACATCGCGCAGGCGGTCGTCAGCGATGTTCCAGATAAAATCGGCAACCCACTTGATCTGGCTTTGGTCTTGTTGTTTTTTCTGCATTGGCAGAGTCCTTGGTCGTTTCAACAGTTTTTCCGGCACCAATCGGGCATAGGCCGGTTAGCGTTTTTGGCACCGAAGGCTATAGTAGTAAACGGTTGAGCATGCGCCTAGACACCGGCCAAAGGAAGTGAAGGATAAACGATGGTCAATATTGCTGCATTGATACAGGCATTGCCCGTTTCGGATCTGGAGCCGAACGCGGTGGCGCTTATTGGCGGCTTGATTGAAGTCCCCAAGGATCTCCGGTGGAGAGAAACGTTCTACTTGTTGGAGCCACCCGCTGGGCAGCATGCCCCCTACATCAAACCCGTGGAAGCACTCGAAAAGCTACTACGCAGTCAGGGTACCTCGCCGAAAGGTGCACAGGCTCTGGCGCGTAAAGCCGTTGCTCGAATGATGGACGATGTGGCGGAAAACCACTGGGTCAACTTCTTCGACTACTTCGAACCGGAATCGCCCGAATGCCTGCCGGTGGCTGACTTCTTGGCGTGGTTGCGCAATGAGCGCCAACGGGTGGATGAGTTGGCGGCACAACTCGACGAGGAAGGGGTAAAGGAACTGGCAAGCTCCGAGGTGCTGATACCACCTGACATTACCAACTTCATTGAGCATGCGGCAGAGGTAAGCGCAAGCACGCCGATGTTCCGAGGGCCGGACAACTGGGATGAGCCGTGGTCATTGAAAACCTTGCCCGCAATGCCACCGCCCAAGGCAATGATTAATTACCTTCCCGGTCCGCCATGGGCGCAGTACGAAGACGGAATCGACTGGAGAACCCCCGACAACCCGTTCATGCGCTGGCGCGAGGCTATCCGGCCCGTTGCATTGGAACTGGAAAAGGCGCTGGGCGAGCCAGTCTATTACTTCGCCGATCTCGACTGTGACACTGACGACGATGACGTGCATCGCTTTCTCGTCCTGCACTGGTGCTGTACTTTCAAGCCGGAATCGGCTTATGTACGCTACCTGCTGAAGGTCAGCGGAGCCAAGGATGTAGAAGAACTCAAGGCGGCACTGATTGATCCAGCCAGCTACACCCACCCATTCAAGATGAATTGTTCTTTCCTGGCGCTGGAGGCACGGTTTTTCCGCATCGACTATTTGCCGCCCGACAAGCAGAAAACGGTAGCCGTACTGTTCTCGACTCCGCAAGCACGCGATGCGGCGCAATACGTACTCGCGGAAAGGATTGGCACGAGAGCCATCATCATCGCACCAGAGGAATTGGCAACCGTTGTCTGGGTCAAGCAGGCGACTCATTACTGCCGCGACTGGGAAGTGCGTTATCTGCGCGATGACACACTCAACGAACCCATCGAAATACTCGCGCTCGCTGACGAGTTGTGCGTCATCGCTAATGATGAAAGACGGGACAGGAGTTCCGACCTGATGTTGTCCGAGGGTGCGGAAGATTTGCTGTGGCTGGCGCTCGAACTTGGCATAGATACCAAGTATTTCCATGTCGATTGCGGGCATTTACAAAATCCGGAAACGAGTCTCGAAAAGCGCGGCGCGCCCGCGCGCGTGGCGATCCACAAGGCGCAGCGAGCGGACTTCACGCAGCAACTTAAGGAAATCCGCTTGGCCAACGATTACGGCAGCAATGGCCTGTGGGATGAGAAGGGCGATATGCTGGGTTATGACGCGCTGGATTTGCCCTTCCCGTTGGTACGGCGGATTGCCGCGTGGCAACGGGACTACGACGACACCGTAACGCCGCCCGACGACAGCAGCGATGACTGGTGGGATCAGCACACCAAAGAAGAAATCGAGATCGCCAAACTGCTGCGAGCCACCTTGAGTTCCGATGTTACCGTCAAACTGTACTGCCGAGATGGTTTGCTCATGACGTTACCATTCTCCGCACCCGACTGATCGGTCTGTGCGCACCTCTTCTCTCATTACCGCCATTCTCATTACATTGCTTTAACAGCTACCCACAATAGACGGCAACGATTCCGATCCGGCAATGCCCAAGCTCCTTCGAGATCGTCAGCCGCGCCATCCGGTCGGATTCCCGCATCTCCCCTTTGAGCGTGTCGCGGGCGGGGGGCCTCCGGCCTTCGGACATTTCCAGCCCGAAAGTTCCTCGTAGCGCGTCTGTGCATACTGATGCCGCAGCCCGTGCATGTTCGATAACCCCGCCGCCTTGCATTGGCCGTCGTATTTGTCGCGTTGCTGGATGTAGGACTTGCCCGGCGGGATGAGCGCCCCGCCACCCGCCAGCACGAGGGCATCACGAAGAACGGTGCGCTGTTCCGCCGTGCGGATAGGTTCCACGCGCTCGCGCCCGCCCTTGCACCACGGCCCGTCCAGATAAAGCAGGTTCCCCCGGACGGCGGCGGAGGGCACGATCTTGATTGACTCCTCGCGCCGCAGGCCGAATGCGGCCTGCAAGCGCAGGCTCATCTTCACATACGGGTCGGTGACGCGGGCGAGCCGCTTGTCGTCGACCATTTGCGCCCTGTTGGCCGTGTTCGCGTACTGGCGGTCTGCGATGCCCAGTTCGGCGTTGTCTTTCGGGATCATGCCGGGCTTGTCGACCTTCTCCGCCATCC
>WREK01000163.1 GCA_009779355.1 Betaproteobacteria bacterium
AGGGGCCAAAAAACCACCTGAAACGGGTTCCCAGGTTTCTCCAGGGGTTTGTCGAATCCAATCCGTCGCCGTCAGAGGCCAGTTACCGAAGGTGCCGGGGAATTTTTGAGCATCCTGTTAAAGCGCGGGTAGACGGTATCACTCGCTTGCATGGCGGAAATTCGTTCGATCAGTGACCAGAGAAACGGTCGTTTTGACACTACGCGGGCGAGCGCGAAAATGTCCGTATATAATAGACGTATTCCGTGCAAAGAATTCACAAACCGACCAATGCTTCGCCACCTACGATTTCGCTCATGAAAACCGTCGCCTACCTCCGGATTTCGACTGGCGGCCAGGATCTCAACAACCAGCGGCTGGCGATCCTTGATTACGCCCATCGCCACCGGCTGCAGATCGACGAATTTCTGGAAATCCAAGCATCGCCGCGCCGATCATTGAAGGAGCGTGGCCTGGATGGTCTGTTTGCCGGCATGCAGGCGGGCGATCTGATGCTGGTCAGCGAGCTGTCACGGTTGGGGCGCAGCGTGGGGCAAATCATCCAGATCGTCGATGACTTGGTCAAACATCAGATTCGCTTCGTTGCAATCAAGGAAAATATCCAGTTGGACGAGCGCCAGGACATGCAGACCAAAGTCATGGTGACGATGTTCGGCTTGTTCGCGGAGATCGAGCGCGACTTAATTTCGGATCGCACGCGCGAAGGCTTGGTGGCCGCACGCGCCAAGGGGCACGTACCCGGTCGCCCGAAAGGTTCGCACGGGAAGTCCCGTCTCGATGGCAAGGAGTCGGAAATTCGCATGTTGCTTGGCAAGAAGGTGTCGAAGGCAGCGATCGCCAAGATCATGGACGTGTCGCGTTCAGCGATGTTGCACTTTATCCGATCGCGCGGACTGGGAGCCTAACCAACCATGTCTGCACTGACTTCAAGCAAGGGTTGTTTTGAGGAGGAACGATGATGGACATCCGACGGCTCAAGCAATCAGGGGCATGCGCCGGAGGCTTTGCAGAAGGGGCGCATTGGGTTCGCGCCGACTTCCATCTGCATACTCGCGCAGACCGCGAATTCAAGTACACGGGTGATGGCAACTTTTATAACAGCAACTACGTGGACGCGCTGGAGAAGATGCAAATTCGGCTGGGCGTCATCACCAATCACAACAAGTTCGACCTTGAAGAGTTCAAGGCACTGCGCAAGACAGCCCAAAAGAGGGGCATTGCGCTGCTGCCGGGCGTCGAGCTGTCGGTCAACGATGGGGCCAATGGCATCCACACACTCGTTGTATTCTCAGACGAATGGATCGGCGACCACAACCACATCAACCCCTTCCTGACCGGTGCATTCGAAGGCAAAACGCCCACGCAGTACGAGCAGGAGAACGGCCGCACCTCTTGGTCACTTCTGGAGACAATCAAAAAACTGGAGAGTTATCACCGCGACTTCTTCCTCGTCTTCGCTCATGTTGAAGCTCCGAGTGGCTTGTGGGCGGAGTTGGATGGTGGCCGACTCACTGAGTTGGGGCAAAACGAGTTCTTCCGGCGCAGAACCTTGGCATTTCAGAAGGTTTGCACGCGCGACGGAGCAGGTAAAGACAAACCTTGCCGCGCCAAGATTCAAAACTGGCTGCAGAGTTGGTATCCCGCCGAACTGGAAGGCAGTGACCCCAAGTCCATCGATGAAATTGGTCGGGGCAAAACCAGTTACCTGAAGCTGGGCGAGCTGTCCTTTGAGGCGGTGAAGTTTGCCTTGAGCGATCCAGATGCGCGGGTGACTGCGGAACCGCCTAAACATCAGGCGTCACACATCCGCAGCATCCACTTCAATGGCGGCATCCTTGACGGGCAGATGCTGTACTTCTCTCCCGAACTCAACACGCTCATCGGCATACGGGGCAGCGGCAAGTCATCCATCCTTGAGGCGATGCGCTACGCCCTCGACATTCCACTGGGCGAAAAAGCGCAGGACACTAAATACAAGGATGAGTTGATCCGCCACACCTTGGGCAGCGGCGGTAAGGTCACGCTGACGGCCAGCGATGTGTACGGGCAGGAATTCACTATCTCCCGCATTTTCCGTGAAGCGCCGAACGTCTATTTAGGCGGCAAGTTGCAGCCCGGCGTGTCGATCCGAGAAACCATACTGCGCCGCCCAATCTGCTTCGGGCAAAAAGACCTCTCCAGCACCGGCGAAGGCTTCGAGACAGATCTGGTGGAAAAGCTGGTCGGTGAGAAGCTTCGGGTGCTGCGCGATGACATCGAGGCTCAGCGCCAACGTGTGCGCGAAGCTGCCCAGCGCTGGCTCAAGCTAAGTAACACCACCGAACTCAAGCGCGACTTCGAGACTCAGCTCAACGATGCCAACTTCCGTCTGACCAAGTTCGCGGAACACGGCGTTGCTGACAAGCTCCAAAAACGCCTGGGCTTCCAGCAGGACGCCTCTGCGCTCACCCGTATGAAGGAGCGGGTAGATAACTTCATCCTCGCCTTGGGCAGCCTGATCGCCGAGCATGAAGACGAGTTGCGCAACGCAACGAGCTACGTGTCACGGCAGAACCCGGACTTTTTCGTTGCGTACTACGCCGAGTTTTCCAACCTCGTCGCCAAGGTTGATCAGCTCAAGCAGATCGAGCAAGATGTGCGCGCCATTGAGGGCCGCCTCAAGACCAAACAGAGCGAGTTTGAAGGCGCAAACAAGAGCCTTCAGGAGGAGTTTGCACAAGTTGAGCGGCAATTGGCCCAGGAACTCAAACAAACCGGCATGACTGCCATCCGACCGGACGATTTCCTGGCTCAGCAGCAGCGCAAAACCAAGGCGGAGCAAATGCTGGAGGCCCTGACCAAGCAGGAATCGCAGCAGACCAGCATTCGCGATGCTTTGTTTGCCGAGATCGACAGGCTCAATGAACTTTGGCTGCGCGAATTCAATACCATCAGGGCGGAGTTGGATCGCGTGAACACTGGCCACGTCTCCCTGCAGATCGAGGCAGAATTCAAAGGCGACAAGGAGGCTGCCATCAGCTTTATGCAGCAACTCTTCAAGGGCAGCAACATCCGCGAGACCACCCTGCGTGCGGTCATGGAGGATTACGCCGATTTCGGCGGCCTCTTCCGTGCCCTACCGGGTGCCTTGACCAAGGCCGGCACCACCCCAGAGGTCTTCGAGAAGACCTTTATGCAAAACCTGATCGAGTTCATCACTTGGCAGGTTCCCAACCGTTTCGTCATCCGCTATCGCGGCAAGGAACTGAAGCACCACTCGCTCGGGCAGCGTGCTTCGGCGCTGCTGTTATACGTGCTCAGCCAACGGCAGAACGACGTGATCATTATCGACCAGCCGGAGGACGATCTGGACAACCAGACCATCTACGATGATGTGATCAAGCTGCTGCGTGAGATGAAGCCCCACGCCCAATTCATCTTTGCCACCCACAACGCCAACTTCCCGGTGCTGGGTGACGCGGAACAGGTGCATGCCTGTCAATACCAGGACGAGAAGGTCGCTACGCAAAGTGGCAGCATCGACGCCCACCCGGTGCAGGAAGCTATCATCAACATCATGGAAGGAGGCCAGGAAGCCTTCAACCGTCGCAAAGAGGTTTACAACCTATGGAAACCACAGAACTGATCGATATCCTCAGCCGAGGCGAGGACAGCCGCCATCAGTTCAAGGAAAACTTCACCAATGCGGATGCCTTGGCGGCCGAGATCGTCGCCTTCAGCAACACCGCTGGCGGGAAGATTTTCATTGGCGTGCAAAACGATGGCTCGGTGCTTGGTTTGTCGGCCGCAGACATCGACCGATTGAACCAGCTCATTTCAAACAGTGCGTCCCAGAACGTACGGCCCGCCATGAATCCACTCACGGAGAACGTGCCGCACCCCAATGGCGCGGTGATGGTGGTCTCCATTCCAGGAGGCGTCAGCAAGCCCTACATGGACAAGAACGGCGCCATCTGGGTGAAGAACGGCTCGGACAAGCGGCGCGCCACCTCGCGTGAAGAAATCCAGCGCCTGTTCCAGCAAGCTGGTTTGGTACACGCTGACGAAACGCCCGTGGCGAGTTTGGGTGCAGGCGATGTGGATATGCCCTATCTCGAAGCCTTTTTCGAACAGCAATTCGGTGAGCCATTGGCCGGGCACAACCAGCCACTACCGCAGTTGCTGACCAACATGAACCTGATGAACCAGGGGCAGCTCAATGTGGCGGGCAGCCTGCTGTTCGCCAAGGCGCCGCAATACGCGCTGCCTGCCTTCATCGTCAAGGCTGTCGCCTTTGTTGGCAACCAAATCGAAGGCGAACGCTACATCGACAGTCGCGACATCACCGGCAAGCTGGCCGATATATTTCAACAGACGCTGAGCTTTCTCGCGGCCAACACTCGCGCCGTGCAGAGTGAGCAGGGCTTCAACTCCCTAGGCAAACCCGAAATTCCGCGGATCGTCTGGGAAGAACTGGTTGCCAATGCCCTCATCCATCGCGACTACTTCATCAGCGCCCCGGTGCGCGTGCTGGTGTTTGCGGATCGCGTCGAGATCATCAGTCCCGGTCACCTGCCCAACAACCTGACCATCGAGAACATCAAGGCCGGTAACTCCAATATGCGTAACCCCGTCCTCGCCTCCTTCGCTGCCAAGCTTCTGCCCTATCGGGGTCTAGGAAGCGGCCTGCTGCGCGCCATTCGAGCCTGGCCCCACATCGAACTGGTCGACGACCGCGTCGGCAATCTGTTCAAGGTCATCGTCGCACGACCCCAGGGACAAGCAGCATGAGTGAGGACCCTATATAACCAATGGGCTTATTGCCCAATTTCACACGAATCCTTACGGTCACCCAAAATGTTTTTTTCCACTATACGCCGACAAGTGCCAGTTGGATGAGCATGGTCGAAATATGGCTTGGGATTCTCAAACGAAAATCCTTGCAGGGAGCCCGCTTTGCAAGCACTGAAGCGCTTTGCGAACACATCGGAAAATTCATGGCCGCCTACAATCAGACCGCAAA
>WREK01000164.1 GCA_009779355.1 Betaproteobacteria bacterium
CAGGCCCGCGTCTCAAAACCGAGCACACACACTTATCGGTTGTCCAACTTTTTAAAGAACATCGCCCCACGTAATCTCAGGGGCCAAAGAGGTGGAATTCTCACAGAACCTCTTAAAGGTGTCAACTCCCCACCGCGCCCTTTCCGTGCGAAAGTTGTTTCAGGAAGGCCACTGCGACGCTTTCCTCGCGGGTGCGGCGCATGGGGGGCAGGCTGCGCCAGACGGCCTTGCCGTAGGATTTGTTGATCATGCGCGGGTCGCAGACGCACAGGAGTCCACGGTCGCTTTCGCTGCGGATGAGCCGCCCCGCACCCTGTTTCATGTTGATGACGGCACGTGGCAACTGGTGATGGAGAAAGGGGTTGATGCCCTGTTTTTCCATGTGCTCGACACGGGCAGCAAATACGGGATCGTCTGGCGGGGCGAACGGGAGTTTGTCGATAATGACGACCGATAGCGCATCACCCGGCACGTCGACGCCTTCCCAGAAGCTCTGGCTTGCCACCAGCACGGCGCTGCCCAGGCGGCGGAAGCGTTCCAGCAGTTCAGTGCGCGAACCCTCGCCTTGCAGCAGCAGGGGTAGCGGCTCTTCGTTGTGGTTTCCGCTTTGCCGCAAGCTTTCGTTAAGCAGTTCATGAATGCGGCGCATCGCCCTGAGCGAAGTGCAGAGCACGAAAGCGCGTCCGCGCGCGGCACGGATGAGCGGCAGCGCCACCTGCGTCACCGCTTCGGCATAATGAGGGGAATTGGGATTGGGCATGCCGGTGGGGGCGTAGAGCAATGCCTGTTCGCCGTAGTCGAAGGGGCTGCCCCATACGCCGGTCAGCGGTGAAGGATCCAGCCCGGTGAGGCCGACTTCCCGGCAGTAATGGCCGAGATCGGTGCCAATAGCCAGCGTGGCGGAGGTGAAAATCCATGCGCGGGGACGACCGCTGTCAAGTTGCCGCCGGAAGAGGTTTGCTACGTCGAGTGGGGTGACGTTGAGCGCCACAGCATGCGTAAAGACTTCGACCCAGCGAATCATGTCGTCCACCTCACCGGGTTTGCGCCATTGTTCGAGCCGTGCCGCCAGTTCCTGTGTGCGGCGCAGACAACTCGCCAGCCCTTCGGAACGCTCGGCCTGAGTGTCCAGCAGAGCATCAAGACGCGCAAGCGCCCCGGCAAACGCCACAAGTTGCGATGCGAATTCTTCCCGCTGCATGGCCTGCGCCACTGAAAGTTTGACCGGCTCAAGATCGAAGGCAAGGCGGAAATCCTTTGTGGCTTTTTCCAGTGCGCGGGTCTCATCGATCAGGGCCACGCAATCGCGCGCAGCGGCAATGGTCTCGGAGCGGGTATCGCGCGCGAGTTCCAGTACCTGCGAAGTGGAAACGCTCTCCCCGAAAAAGAGGCTTGCGGTTTCCGGCAACTGATGGGCTTCGTCAAAAATCACCGTGTTGCAGCCGGGCAGTAATTCGCCCGTGCCCTCGTCCTTCAGCATGACGTCGGCGAAAAAAAGATGATGGTTCACGACCACTACGTCGGCCTCCATCGCTGCGCGCCGCGCTTGCAGGACAAAACATTTTTTGATGTCCGGGCAATCCTGCCCGAGACAGTTCTCGCGGGTAGAGGTAGCTGCCGGCCACGCGCCGGAATCTTCCCGCACGTCGGTACATTCGCTCCGATCGCCGCTGTGGGTGACTTGTGCAAAACGGGCGATGGCGCGCAGGTCTGCCGCGTCCTGCGCAGTGAGAAACCTCCCATCGCGGCGATTGCGTTCCAAGTAATAGGGACAAACGTAATTGGCCCGTCCCTTGAGGAGCGCGGTCGTTACCGGCAGTTTGAGCGCATCGCGCACGGTCGGCAGGTCTCGCGTAAAGAGTTGATCCTGCAAGGTACGCGTACCGGTGGAGATGATGATCTTGCCTCCCGAAAGCAATGCCGGGGCAAGATAAGCGAAAGTCTTGCCCGTTCCCGTGCCTGCCTCGGCTACGATCACGCGATGGCTCACGATGGATTCCAGAATGGCCTGGGCCATTTCGAGTTGCTGACCCCGTGCGCGAAAACCCGGAACAGCAGCGGCCAAAGGCCCATCTGCCGCAAAGATGCGGGACAAATCAGGAAGCTGTTGCCCAGGGTCGCTCATCAGGAACCGTTCATCGTCTCACTGGCGGTGTTTTTCGCACACGAAAGCGGCAATGGCATTGATGACGGCCTCAGGATGAGCAAAGAAAGGAAAATGCCCGCAGTCGTCAACCTTCATCAATTCCGTTTGTGGCGCGTGGCGCTGGATGGCTTCGATCTGGTCGAGCGTTGCGTATTCGTCTTGTACGCCCTGAATGGCAAGCGTTGGACAGGCGATGTCTTTCAGCGCGGTTTCGATGTTCCAGCCGCGCCGCGCCGGATCGAGCCAGACATGGCACCAGCCGTAAAAGGCGGAATCCACGTCCCGGTGGTACTTTGCCAGCCGCTTGCGAAGTTCGCCCTGTTCATAGGCGGCGCGTGCGCGTTCGATACCGGCAATGCAAACCTCTTCGACCCAATAATGCGGCGCGATGACGACGATGCCCGGATAACGCGCACATCCGGAATCGTTTGCCGCCGCGAGCATGGCGATGGTTCCGCCATCGCTGTGCCCGACCAGCCAGGGTCGTTCGATACCCAGTGCGCTGAGCACGGCGGGCAACACTTCCAGGGATTCCCGTTCGAGATAATCGGAGGGGAAAGGCTCATCGTGCGGACGGGGCGTGGACTCGCCGTAGGCGAACCGGGAATAAGCGAACCCGCGACATTGCAGGCGTTCGCACAGGGTTGAGGGAAAGTTGCGCCACAAATCGACACAACCCAGACCCTCATGAAGAAAAACGAGCGTCGGCGTGTTCGCCGGGGCAGTTTCCGGGCCAAACCAGGCATATTCGAGCGACAACGCACGAGGCCGCGTGTCGGATGAAGGAAGGGTCAGGAATTGTTTCATCGATTTCATGTTTCCGGGTCGTTTTCCAAAGTCTCCTGCCGGTGCGGCTCGGCCAGATACTCATGCGTGCGCATTTCGATGAGACGGCTCACGGTGCGGACGAATTCGTTGGCGTGCGTCCCTTCGACGTAAAGCTCATACGCCGGGACTGCCGCACTGGCGACGAGTTTGACGCGAAAGTCGTAGAGCACGTCGATGAGCCAGGTGAACCGCCGCGCTTCCGATGCTTCGCTTGCGCGCATGACCGGGATGTTCGAGAGTAGCACGGTGTGATGGATACGGGCGATTTCCAAATAATCGTTCTGCGAACGCGCCGTGCGGCAAAGCACATCAAAATCGAACCAGATCACGTCATCGATGCGGCCACGCACGGGAAGCCGCCGCTCCAGCACTTCTATTTCCCCTGCCTGCGGGGCGGTTCCCGTCAAGCGCCAAAAATCTTCAACCAGCCGTGCGTCCGCACCGGCATCAGCGGGAACGAGCCAGGATTCGATTTCTTCCAGTGCCCGCAGGCGATAGTCGCAGCCGTTATCGACTTCGAGTACATCGAACCGCGCCTTGATCATCTTGATCGCGGGCAGAAAATTGACCCGCATCAGCCCGTCCGGATACAGCCCGTCAGGCGGATAGTTGGACGTCATCACAAATATCACCCCGCGCTCGAACAGAGCTTCCAGTAGACGGCCCAAAATCATTGCGTCGGCAATGTCCGAGACGTGGAATTCGTCGAAACAAAGAAGCCGCGTCTTAGCGGCGATGCGCTCGGCGATTTTTTGCAACGGGTCGGGCAGATGGTTCAATTGGCGCAAATCGTTCTGCACTTCCTGCATAAAGCCGTGGAAATGCACGCGGCGCCGTCGACGGTACGGAACCGCATCAAAGAAGCAATCCATGAGGAAGCTCTTGCCGCGCCCAACACCACCCCAGAGATAGACGCTTTTCGGCAGATCCGGATAGATAAGCATCTTGCGCAATTTCGTGCGACGTGCGGCCTTGAAAGCCAGCAACTCGACATAGAGTTTTTGCAGGCGCACCATCGCCGCGCGCTGAGCCGGGTCAGCCGTATAACCACGGGCGATGAGCTGCGATTCGTAGGCTTCGAGCACGCCATACTCGGGAACTTTCAGAATTCTGTGTGGAGACACGGTCAGGCCCTTTATCCGTTCTCGCACACTGCACGGTGCGCCTGTTCGGCCAGTGCATCGGTGTCGACACGGAAGTAAATCGAATCGCCGACAGCCGTCAGTTCATCGCCCGCGCGGATCTCGCAGATCACCCGCAATTTGTGCCCGACCTCGCCCTCGACCCATGCGGAAAGGTGAAGCGGGACTCCCATTGGCGTAGGCTTCAGGTATCGGACGCCCAGTTGCCCCGTGACGCAGTTGATGCTGGGCAAACTGCCCGGCTCCCGGCCGTCCGCCCGGTAGTGATGCGCCATGGCCGTCCAGTTGGAATGGCAATCCACCAACATCGCCAGAAAACCGCCATACACCAGCCCCGGCCAGCTTGTGTATTTTTGGTCGGGGTTCACCGTGGCAATCACGTGCCTGCCGTCTTCAGACCAGTAACTCTTGACCTGGATACCCTTTGGGTTGGCGGGGCCACAGCCGTAGCAGATGCCGTTCGGCCCACAGACATCCTGCAACGCGTTATCCATATCTCCTCCTCTCTGCTGAAAACCGGATATTCCGGTTTGTAGGTTCAGATTACGGATTATTGCTCAAATAGCGGGGTAGACAAATATCGCTCGCCCGTGTCCGGGAGAATCACCACAATGGTTTTTCCCTTGTTATCCGTGCGCAAGGCAACCTGCGTTGTCGCCCAGAGGGCTGCGCCGGAAGAGATGCCCACCAGCAACCCTTCTGTGCGCGCGATCTCGCGCCCGATTTGGAAAGCATCCTCGTGTTTTACGGAGATGACTTCATCGAAAATCCCCGTGTTCAATATATCCGGCACGAAGCCGGCACCGATGCCTTGAACTTTGTGCGCCCCGGCACGGCCTTCCGACAACATGGGCGAATCGAACGG
>WREK01000165.1 GCA_009779355.1 Betaproteobacteria bacterium
ACATCGGCAAATTCTGTTCCATTGCCAGCTTTGTGCGCATCAATCCCGGCAATCATCCGGCCTATACCCGCGTTGCCCAGCACCATTTTACGTATCGCAGTGCACTGTATGGCTTGGGGGAAGACGACGCGGATTTTTTTGCCTGGCGCAAAGAAGACGCGGTGACGATCGGCCACGACGTATGGATCGGGCACAACGCCAGCGTCATGCCCGGCGTGCGCATCGGGAACGGAGCGGTCATCGGCGCCGGCGCGGTGGTGACCAAGGATGTGCCGCCCTATGCCGTGGCAGTGGGCGTGCCGGCCCGGACGATCAAGGCCCGCTTTTCGCCGGAACTTGCCGAGAGGATTGAGCGCAGCCGCTGGTGGGATTGGGATGTGAACACGCTTCGGGAAAGATTGGCGGATTTCCGGGATATAGAGACATTCGCACGCAAGTACTTATGAAAGCAAACGAGGTGCAGGGTATGCCAAACATTCAGGCGGTCATTTTCGATTGGGCAGGCACGACGGTGGACTACGGTTGTTTCGCACCGTTAGAAGTATTTGTGAATGTGTTTGCGAAGCATGGCGTAACGCTGACACTGGAGGAAGCTCGCGGTCCCATGGGCATGGCCAAGCGCGACCACGTGCGGGCGCTGCTGTTCCTGCCGCGGGTAGCAGCATTGTGGAACGAGTTACACAGACGGGCTCCGAAAGAAGCCGATGTGGATGCCCTTTACGGTGAATTCGAACCGGCTTTGATGCGCACGCTCAGCCAACATGCCGAGGTGCTGGATGGCGTGCTCGAAACCTGTGCCTGGCTGCGGGAGCGGGGTATCAAGATCGGTTCCACCACGGGCTACACCGCGGACATGATGCGCGTGGTGACTGCAGAAGCGGCCAAACAGGGATACGTGCCCGACGCGGTGGTCACCGCCGAGGATGTCGGCGTGGGCAGGCCGCAACCGTTCATGTTGCAGCACAACCTGCGCATGTTGGGCGTCTATCCGCCGCGGGCCGTGGTGAAGGTGGGCGATACCGTCGCCGACATTCAGGAGGGCGTCAACGCCGGTGTATGGAGCGTGGGCGTGGTGGTGGGCAGCAGCGTGATGGGCATGACGCGCAGCCTGTACGAAGCGCTTTTCCCTGGAGAGCGGGAGGAAGCCTGCGTCGCCGCTGAGCGCGTATTTCTGGAGGCGGGCGCGGATGCCACCATTCGTACGATGGCTGAACTGCCTGCGCTGATCGAAGAGCTGTCGGCGCGGGATGAACAGATTCAAGTGCCGGATAACCCCTATCTGTTGCTGACACCTGGGCCGCTCTCGACAACCAAGACCGTCAAGGCCGCGATGCTGCGCGACTGGTGCACTTGGGACGACGACTATAACCGCATCGTGCAACAATTGCGCGCGGATCTGGTGGCATTGGCCACCGGACAAACCGATGATTATACCGCGGTGCTGATGCAAGGCAGCGGTACCTACTCCGTAGAAAGCGTCGTCGGAAGCGTCATTCCGAATGAGGGCAAACTGCTGGTGCTGACCAACGGCGCGTACGGCGACCGCATCGTCCGGATCGCTCAGGTGCTGGGCATTGCCTATACACAGCTGGATTTCGGTGAAACCGGCGAAATCAACCCGGACATTTTAGCGCAGGTTTTGGCGGAAGATGCGGCCATCACCCACGTCGCCGTGGTGCATTGCGAGACGACCACCGGCATGCTCAACGACATCGCCTCCGTGGGGAAGATCGTCAAAGCTCGGAACCGCGGCTTCATCGTCGATGCCATGAGCAGCTTCGGCGGCATTCCGCTGGATGTGGCGGAGCTGGGCATCGATTATCTTGTTAGCAGCGCCAACAAGTGCATCCAAGGCGTACCGGGCTTTGGATTTGTGATCGCATTGAAGAGCGCATTGTCCGGTTGCAAGGGACTGGCGCGCAGCCTGTCGCTGGATTTATACGATCAGTGGACGGCCATGGAACAGGGGCACGGCAAATGGCGCTTTACCTCGCCGACGCATGTGGTGCGCGCCTTTTGCCAGGCGATGCAGGAACTGCGCGAAGAGGGAGGCGTGGCCGCCCGGCACGCGCGATACGCGCAAAACCAGCGCACGCTGGTAGAAGGCATGCGAGCTTTGGGTTTTGCTCCGCTCTTCGAGCAAGGGCAGCAGTCACCCATCATCACTTCGTTCCTGTACCCGGATCCGGCATTCGATTTCCAGACGTTCTACGAGGCGTTGAAACGAAAAGGATACGTGATCTACCCAGGCAAAATCTCAAAAGCGCCGACCTTCCGCATCGGCAACATCGGCGATGTGCACGCAAGCGACATCAAAGGGCTGTTGCGGGCCGTGGCGGGGTACACGGAGACAAGCTCTTAGGCCATACTGTAATCGATGGAGGTAAAGAATGAAGACAAAGACATTCGTGCTGGACACCAATGTGCTGATGCAGTCCCCCAATGCGATGTTCTCTTTCGACGAAAACGAGGTGGTGCTGCCCATCGTGTGCCTGGAAGAGCTGGACAAGATGAAGGGAGACGATGGTGAGCGGGGCGCGAATGCCCGGGAGTCCATCCGCATACTCGAAAAGCTCCGGCTCTCCGGCAATCTCCTCTCCGGCGTTGCGCTGCCCGATGGGGGCATGCTGCGCATTGAGGCGAACTGCATGAATGTGATGCTGCCCGAGGATTTTTCCGACACCAAAGGGGACAATCGCATTCTGAAGGTGTGCAAGGGCCTGGCGGACAAAGGCCAGCGCGTGGTGCTTGTGACAAAGGACATCGTCGTCAGGTTAAAGGCACAGATGCTGGGGGTGGATGCCGAGGATTTTTTCACCGAACAGTCACCGTGCTTAACGGAGCAATACACCGGCAGGACGGTGGCATACACCACCGACGAATGCATGCAAAACGCCAGGAAAAAGGGATTCAATGTAGACGACCTCTACGAGGTGGCTGATGAGGAGAAGCGGCCTTTCAAGCCGGTGGTCAATCAATTTGTGATCATCCGCTCTGAAACCAACGTCAAGAAAACGCTGTTGGGATTTTACAACGGGCGCACCGTAGCGCCCCTTGAGACGTTAAAAAGAGAGCCTTACGATGTAAAAAGCAAAAACGTGGGCCAGCGATTTATGCAGGAGGCGCTGATGCGGGATGCAGGCTCCGCACCGTTGGTCATCGTCAAAGGCCCGGCCGGCACCGCAAAAACGTTCTATGCCTTGGCCGTTGGACTAGAAAAAGTGGTAAACGCAAAAGAATACCGGCGCATCCTCATCACCCGCCCCAACGTGCAGTTTGATCAGGACATCGGCTTTTTGCCCGGTTCGGAGCAGGAGAAGATCGCTCCATTTCTGCGGCCGGTCGTCGATAATTTGGAGATCTTGGTAGACCGCAATGAAAAAGAGCGCTATAACAACGAACGGGAACTGCGCGACAAGGTGGACGAGCTATTTGAGCGGGGATATGTCACCGCGGAGGCGCTGAACTTTATTCGCGGGCGCACCATCGCGCACACGTATCTCATTATTGACGAAGCGCAAAACCTGACGCCCAAACAAGCCAAGGGGATCATCACCCGCGTGGGAAAGGGTACAAAAATTGTGCTGTTGGGCGATCCGGCGCAAATCGATCATCCTTTCCTGGATGAGCGGACAAATGGGCTTTCCTATGCGAGCGAAAGGATGAAGGGCAGCCCTTTGTGCTTTCAGCTCACCATGCTGCCGGACGAATGCGAGCGCTCACAACTGGCCTTTGACGCGGCGGGAAGAATGTAGATGTTTTTTGATATTTTACAAACTCTTTACATTCCCTGTATATGTATCATACAATTCTCTGCTATCATGTCCTTGTCACAAAAACAAGGAGGATAAAAAAGTGAAGAAAAGCATCATCTTGGTTCTTGCCCTGTTGCTCATGGCTGTCCCGGCGCTGGCTTCGGCCGCAGAAATCACCGTAATCTCCCGCGAGGAAGGCTCGGGCACGCGTGGCGCGTTCATCGAGCTGTTCGGCGTCGTGAACGCCGACAAGGTCGACATGACCACCGACGAGGCGATCATCAGCAATTCCACGTCTGTGGTACTCAGCGGCGTGGCTGGCGATCCCAATGCCATCGGCTACGTGTCCCTCGGCGCCCTGAACGACTCCGTGAAGGCCCTGGCTGTGGACGGCGCGCCCGCTACCACCGAAGCCATCAAGGCCGGCGAGTACAGGATCGCCCGCCCGTTCAACATCGCTGTCACCGAGAACTTGAGCGACGCCGCTCAGGATTTCATCGACTTCATCCTCTCGGCCGAAGGTCAAGCCGTGGTGGAAGCTAGAGGCTACATCGCGGTGCTCGAGGGCGCGCCCGCCTACGCCGGTTCCGCGTCGGGCAAGGTGGTCGTGGCCGGTTCCTCGTCGGTTACCCCGCTGATGGAGAGCCTGAAGGAAGCCTATGTGGCACTGAACCCCGATGTGGACCTAGAGGTCCAGCAGAGCGACTCCAGCATCGGCATGCAGTCCGCCATCGACGGGATCTGCGACATCGGTATGGCTTCCCGCGAGGTGAAAGAGAGCGAGATCGAGAAGGGCCTGACCCCTATCGTCATCGCCATTGACGGCATCGCGGTGATCGTAAATCTGGACAATGCGCTCGATGCCATCGCCAAAGAATCTGTGACCGCCATCTTCACCGGCGAAGTGACCGATTGGTCGGAGGTAAAATGAGTACCAGTGCCTTTCGCGAGAAGGCAATGCGGGCGGTGTTTTTAAGCGCCGCCTGCGTTTCTGTTCTCGCTGTTTTGTTGATTGCCTTGTTTTTGTTCACAGGGGGAATCCCGGCGATGTTCAAGATCGGGCCTCTCAGCTTCCTGTTCGGCGAGGTATGGAAGCCCATGAACGGCGTCTTCGGCATCCTGCCCATGATCCTGGGCAGCATCTACATCACCGG
>WREK01000166.1 GCA_009779355.1 Betaproteobacteria bacterium
CCACCAACTAGCTAATCCAACATCGGCCAATCCGAATGCGCGAGGCCCTCTCAGGTCCCCCGCTTTCCCCCTCAGGGCGTATGCGGTATTAATCCGGCTTTCGCCGGGCTGTCCCCCTCATCCAGGTATGTTCCGATGTATTACTCACCCGTTCGCCACTAACGCAAGGAGCAAGCCCCCTGCGCCCGTTCGACTTGCATGTGTAAAGCATGCCGCCAGCGTTCAATCTGAGCCAGGATCAAACTCTTGCGTTTAATCCTACTGCACTCAAAATCTCTGACTTTGAGTACTCAATCTTTCTTGATTCAAGCCCGCCTCACAGCAGGCCCGCGTCTCAAAACCGAGCACCCACACTTATCGGTTGTCCAACTTTTTAAAGAACATCGCCCCACGTAATCTCAGGGGCCAAAGAGGTGGAATTCTCACAGAACCTCTTAAAGGTGTCAACTCTGGTCGCTCTTTTTGCTCTCCGCCGCCGAACCAGAGGCGTTGTTTTGTTGCACAAGCGCAACAACTGGCAGGCACAACGCCATCGCGCACAACACGAGCGCCAGCATCGGGCCGAAAGGCTGGTCATAGGCCAGGGCAAGCGTGAATGCGAGCAGGTAGGCCAGCAGGGACAGAATGGGCGCAGCAATGGCGGCGGTACGCCAATTGGGCGAAAACACGCAGGCGAGCCAGGGGGGAATGAAGATCAGCGCGAAAGCGCCCATGACGCCCAGGCTCATCACAGCCAGGACGAGTCCCGCTGCGACCAGCAGGTCGAACCCGGCCCGCACCGCCCAGGCGGGCCGCCCCTGTGCCTGGAAGTGAGCCGGGTATAGATGCGCCAGTAGTAAATCGCTGCCCTTGCGCCACAGGAAAACGCCCCCGACGATAAGCGCCAGGGCAGCGCCGAGCAGCATTTCGAGTCCCGTGAAATAAAGTTGCCCTTCGAAGAGCGCCGCGCCGGGGCGCTCCACGCCGGGCAGGTTGGCCGTCAGCAGTTGACAGACGCTCCAGCCGAAGACGAACAGTAAGGGAAAGAGTCCGGTTGTCAGCAGGCGCTTTTCCAGTGGATGTTTCGCGCTGGCAGCAATAAGGCTGGCGGCAAGCCCGCCCAGGAGGGGCGGATATCCAATGGCCAGCGCGCCAAGGGCGCCTGCCGCGCCGAGTTGCCCGTAGGCGAGCGCCGCCCAGTATTCATGGCGCAGGCGCAAGATAAGGCCGAGGGACGCAAGCAGGATCGCCAGCAACGCACCGGTAAGGGCTGCACGCCAGAAGAGTTCAAGTTGCAGGAGCCATTCAGTCATCACTTAGGTTCCATGTTTACCAGTTGGTCGCAGCAGCCCTGGGCCAACCGCATGTCGTGACTCACCAGGATGATGCCCACGTTCTGTTTCGCCCGTGTGCGCAGGGCGGACGGCAGGATGGCAAGCCCGTCCTTGTCCAGATGGTTGCCGGGTTCGTCCAGAAGCAGGAGGTCGGCATCCGCCTGCAGAATCGACCAGAGCACAAAGAACTGCCTTTGTCCGCCGGAGAGTTTGTCCAGCCGCCGGCTGAAGCTGGCGGCCAGCCACGGAGGCAACCCGTCCGGGCTTGCACCTGTCAGCGCCAGCAACTCCGCGCTGGAGAGAGGCAAGCCTTCTACCGGCGGCAGGTATTGAGGCTGGAATCCGGCCCGGATCGCCGGTTCGCGCTGGAGATGCCCGGAAAAAACCTGCGCGCCGCACCCGGCCAGCACCGTCAGCAAGGTGCTTTTGCCCGCGCCATTCGGGCCGGTCAGGGCCAGGATTTCGCCACGCTTCAGCGCGAAACTGACCGGGCGATGTACCGGATATTGCCAGCCGGTGGTCAGTTGCCGGGTTTCCAGTAGTTTCATCGTAAACAAACTCCGGTTTGAAACCCCGCCCTTCAGGGCGGTGGAGCCGAACCCCGGCCTGAAGGGCGGGGTTCGGCGACTTGACTTATTTGGCAGGGGTGCAAACCCCTGCCAAATACGTGGTGAGCGTGACAGGCATAAATGCCTGTCACGGACTTATTGCTGGCTGCTGTATGGCGCTTTTAAGCCGTGCCAGGGTATCGTTGAAGAGGCCGAACAAGTCTGTGGCCTGCGGTGTCCCGCCAACGGTGTAGGGCAAGGTGACGAGCGGGATGCCGGTACGCTCGCTCACCCATTGCCCGGCAGTCTCATTTTGATAGGCGGCGCGCAGGATCATGGCGACGGGCACATCCCGTTGGTTTGCCACGATGCGGCTCAGGTGGGTGCTGCCCGGTTCGATGCCGGGCTTGGGTTCCAGTTCTCCGCGATTCTCCAGCCCCAGCCAATGCGCGAGATAGCCAAATGAACGATGCACTTGCAGGAAGGCGCGTCCCTTGAGGTCGGCCCCTTCCGTTTCCCATCGCGCAAGCGCGGCACGCCAGCGCCCGGTGAAACGGTCGAGATTGTCGCGGTAGGCCGCCGCCCCGGCGGGGTCGGTCTGTGCCAGACGCTCGGCCAATGCCGCGGCAACAGGCAGGATGTTGCGCGGGTCGAGATGGAAATGCGGGTCGCCCGCTGCATGGATGTCGCCCATCGAACGATCGACGGCCTGCGGCACGTCGCGCAGTTGCACTGCCGAGGCGGCTTCAAAGTAACCAGGTTGTCCCGGCTGGATGCGGCGGTTGCCCGATTCCCGCAGTAACAGGGGAAGCCAACCGGCTTCCAGGTCGGCTCCGGTAGCGATGAGCAATTCGGCGGCGCGCGCGCGCGCAATCAGCGAAGGGCGCGCTTCGATGCGGTGCGGATCCTGCATGGCGGTGGTGGCAATCATCACGTCGACGCGCCCACCACCGATTTCCCGCGCGAGCGCCCCCCATTCCGGGACGGTTGCCAGGACTTTGACTGCCGCCGCCGCAGGCAGGGCGCACAGAAACAGCAGCAACGTCAGAAAGAAGCGTTTCATCGTTCCTCCTCAAAACTTGTGTGCGCCGTGGCTGCCCAGGCTCATGATGTATTGCAGCGTCATTTGATGGTCGATGATGCCCGGTATGGCACGGTCGCGCGACCATTGCAGGCGCAGACGGGAAAACTCGCTCCAACTGTAGTCGACCATCGTCGAAATGCGGCTCGGGTGGTAATGGACGATTTCGATGTCCGCCGGGTTGTCACCAAGGGATTGCCGCCCGCTGCTCAAACGGTCAAACCGCAGGCCCGCCCGCCAGTTTGGCGTGAACTGATAAACGCCCGCAAGGTAGTAGCCGGACTGCCTCGTACGCCACAGGTTGCTGTAGAGGCCATCGTCCACCTCCAGGCTCCCGTTTTCCGCGCGGCGGAAATATTCGGCCTGTAACTTGAAATTGCGCCGCGCGGGGTTGCCGTCCGGTGCCCACTTGTAGACGAAATCGGCGATCCATACCCGGCTGCGCCCATTGAACGCGCCCAGCACTTCATCGTGATCCGTCTCGAAATGGCTTTCGCGCGCACCCGCGCGGGTGCGCAGCCACGAGAGTCCTGCCCGCCAACTGTTCGATACGCCGATGTCGCCACCAACATGGGCAAACAGCGCGTGGCTGTTTGCCCCGGAAACATTGCGGTCATCGCCGGGGAAGTTCTGCCCCCGCCCGATTTCTGCGCCCAGTTCGACGAAGGTGTCGAGCGGGGCGACCCACTTCAACTGAGCGCCATCCTGCGCATAGCTATGCCCGCCAGACAGGGCCTTGTACATCAGGGGCTGTTCATAAAAATCCCATTGGTGCGCGTGCTGTTCATTCAGATAACCGATGCCCGACCGGAAACGCCCCGCCTTGATCCCGACCCCACGTCCCAGTGCCGTGGTCTGAAACCAAGCTTCTTCCAGTTCCGCTTCACCGTCGAGTACAGCTACCGTAGCCTGACCGCGCCAGTATGGGTCGATGTTGGCCGCGAACATGAGTTCGGTGTGATCGAGGGCAAAACCGCGCCGGTTCTCGCCATGCCCATGTTCGTCGTGCTGATGGCCGGCGCCCACGAAGCCGCCGATATGGCGCTCTTGTACCTCTTTGCGGTTTGTGTACGCCCCTTGGAGGATCAGCGAGATTTCCGGGTTGAAGGCGCCGCCCTTCGCGCTGGCCTGGGAGGGCGCTGAAGGCGCAGGCTCTGCGACAGTTTGCGGCGGTGAAGCGGCGGCATCCGCCGCCCCGCTGACGGTTGCCAGCTTTTCTTCAAGTGCTGCAATACGGCTCTCAAACATCGACTTCATCTGCACAATCTGCTCACGCAGGGCGGTCACTTCGGCGGCTAACTGCGCGTTTTGATCTTCCGCCAGCGCCGGGACGGAGAAGGCGCAGGCCAATATTGCGATAAATTGTTTGATCTGCATGTTTTCGACTCCTGAAAAGATGGAATACGCAACGCACCCGCGCACGGGGCATGCCTCATCAGATGGAGGTTTGAGGAAACCCACTTCAGGGGGGGAATTCCTCGAAACGTGCTCAGGAGAAGCGGGGTGGCCCCTGCTGACGGGGCTGGATGGATTGCGCATCAACGCGTATGATGAATGCGTATTCGGGACAATGCTCGCCCGAAGGGATGGCGGCAACCAGGCGTTCCGGGGTAGGGGGCGCCGCCCCCATGCCATGCAGGGCAAGGCAGAATTCGCACGCTATTTCTTCCTGCGCATCGGAGGACAGATCGTGCCCGAAGCGATGGGTAAGCCAGAGCGCCTGCACCACGAGGAGCAGGAACACCAAGGAAAACCCGATCAGTCTGCGATGTGGAATCATAGCGTTAGCAGCAGATTTTGAGTCACCTCGGCCTAAAGGCCGAGCGGTTCAGGGGAGTCTTCGGCTCCATAGACAATTGTATCGTTTACCCCGTCACTCATTTCGGGGATCGCACCCGGCGCGTGTTCATCCGACATAGCAGAGTATTGTCGTAA
>WREK01000167.1 GCA_009779355.1 Betaproteobacteria bacterium
CCGCGGCCAGCAGGTCTTCCGCCGCCACCATGATCATGTTCCGCAGACTCCTGCGCCTCGACCTCGCCAGCGTCACCAGCCTCCCGTGGGTTTCCTCCGTGAAATCGAGCTGCACATGGATGCGCCGCTCCCTCTTCTTCTCCTTCTTCTCCGCATTGGCCTTCGCCATAACCCGCCTCCTTTTTCACTTGCAATACATCACAAGCGGATGTATCATAAACCTGATTCGTCTTGAAAACGGGAGCAATGTTACTACGAAAGGCATAGGATGTCAATAGAGAAAGACGTAAATCGTGAAATTATTTTTTCACGTATAGAATCCCTTGTAAAGGGGCGTTCTATCTCTCAATTTGCTAGAGATTGTGGAATAAAACAGCCTGTTATGGATTCTTATATCAAACGAAAAAGAATGCCTGTCGCTGAAAATCTGATAAAAATATGTATCGCAAACGCAGTAACATCTGACTGGGTTTTAGGGATGACAAATGAAAACGGAATAACGATAAAATCTAATTCCACGATTACCGCGAAAGTCATAAAACTTAAAGCAGACGCTATAAGTGTATCTGAAGACGTTAGCAGGCTCGTCAATTCCATAGACAAAATTGCGAGGGCGTTATGAACAATAAGAAAGACGAGAAAATTCCTCCTGAGTTTACCATCAGCACAGAAAAGCCTATAGACGTTGATGGTCTTATAAAAGCAAGAATAGAAGAAATGAAGAGATAAGAAAATTACAATTACAAGAACAAAGAGTTATTCCGAATACACAAACAAAGGAAACTATGAGTGAAAAGAAGTACACGGTATTTATCAGCTCTACTTATGAGTGCTTAAAGGAAGAGCGTGCAATCGTTATCGAGACTATTTTAGAGCTATCCCATATCCCGGTCGGAATGGAAGCGTTTACGGCGAGCAGTGATGATAAATGGAATCTCATCAAAAAGGCGATAGACGATTCGGACTACATCATCCTTATTATCGGGCATCGATATGGGACTATAACCGATGACGGCATTGGTTGGGTAGAAAAAGAATATGACTACGCGATTAGCAGAAAAATTCCAGTGTTGGTTTTTATAAAAGATGAAAATTCACCATCCACACCTAACCAACGCGAAACAAGCACTAAACACATAAATTTGTTAAAAGCATTTAAGAAAAAAGTCAATCCCAAAAACATACCTTTCTGGAAAGACAGAAATGACCTTGCTAGAAAAGTTTCGACTTCATTATCAAATATTTTTAAAACAACACCAAGGGTAGGGTGGGTTCGTGCAGATTCTTTTCAGGAGCGATTGAAAAACGCAAAAAGCGTCTCTACGTCTACCATGCAAGAGCTCTCGGATCTACTTTCAAAATTTAAATCATTGCGGGAACTTCCACTCAGAAGGACAGACCCTAGCTGGGATAAAGAATACACGGCGACTCAGATAGCCGATAATATCAGTAGCTGTAAGAATGCTAGATACGACGCACTTTTATTTTTTAATGCTGCATTCGATACATCAAGTCCATTCTATCTCGACTTCAAGGAATCAGTAGATTGTAAAAGTACAAGAAAATTCATAAACGGAGCAACAAAAGTCCTTGAAAGAATTAAAAACTATTTTGAACAACAAGGTAGTAATAAACCACCACAGTAGTTATCCGCGACAATATATTGAGACCAACTCCACTCCGTAATTATCCACAGCTATTTTTACCACCGAAACAGCATTTTTTCCTGTTGTGCTTCCAACCCACCGTGTGGTAACATGATGGGTGTTTTTTAACGGAAGGAAAGGGGATGTATGAAACTGAGAGTCGTTGTCCATGCCGAGACTGAGGGCGGATACTGGGCCGAGGTGCCGGCACTGCCCGGATGCTTCACGCAGGGGGAGACCATGGCGAAGCTCCGGGCCAACCTCCGCGAGGCCGTCGCCGCCACCCTTGAGGTCATGCAGGAGCGCGCCGAACCCGTCGCGGCGGAGGCCCGTGTGCTGGAGATGGCCCTTTGAAACAGCTATCCGGCCGTGCCCTTGTCGCTATCCTCCGCCGCCACGGCTGGCGGCTCGACCGTGTGCGCGGCAGCCACCATGTCATGGTCAAGCCCGGCCGCCCCGAAATCATCACGGTGCCAGTCCACGGGAACACGCTGATTAAGACAGGTCTTCTCCTGGCCATTCTCCGTATCGCCGGGGTTGACCGCTCCGCCATGTGACACGACCCCTCCGGCGAAGCCCGGCAAGCCATATCCATTTTCACCTAAACGTTAAAACATCACAAAAAGGTAAATTTTATATTCACTTCCGGGCGACAGAAGTGGTATAATGCAGACGTTTTTTTTAACAGGTTCAGGGTTTTCAAAAGGAGAGGAGGCGTTATGAAGACAATCGTGAAAAAGGGGGTAGCGGAATGGCCAGCCACGCGGGAGACGGCAAAGGTTGACCCCAAAGCCAAGGGCATGACAATTTCGGAGTATGTCGCGTACAGGTGCAAGGACAAGCGCAGCACGCTGAAATTTTTCGCGGAGGCTGGGCTGACGTATGACAAGAAGGGCAACCCCGTGGTAGTCCCGAGGTAGCATAATGACATACAAATCATACCCCCTCTTCGTGTTCGGCTTCCACGGCTGCGAGCGGGAAGTCGCCGAAAAGGTGCTGTCCGGCAAGGAGGAGATGCTCCCCAGCGCGAACGACCATGACTGGCTCGGGTCGGGCATCTATTTCTGGGAGAACGCCCCCGAACGCGCCCTCCAGTGGGCGCGCGACCAGAAGAAGAAAGACCCCTGCGTCATCGGTGCGGTCATCCAGCTCTCAAGCTGCCTCAACCTGATGGACACAGGGAGCGCGGAGGAGATACGCCGGACTTACGACAAGGCAGCCGCGACGGGCCAGCCGCTCCCCGTGAACAGCGGGAAACGCCACGGGCTGGACATGTTCATCATCAACCTGACGACGCTGACGGCAGAGAAAAACGGCTGCTTCTACGATGCCGTCAGGGGCGCGTTCATCGAGGGCGAGGAGATATTCCCCTGCTCCTCCATCCGCTCCGACACCCACATCCAGCTCTGCGTCCGCAACCCCGCGTGTATCCTCGCCTACTTCCGACCGAAAGAGACAGGGAAAGGGGAATAATCAATGAGCAGGACACTCGGCCACACCAACCGCAGGAAAGGGTGGGTGCCATACCGGAGCGCAAAGGGATGGATGTCAACTTATAACCGCCAGTTGCGGCGGGCTAACACTGTCGTCGCCGCAAGCGGCGACGGCAACGCCACCTACCTCCATGTCGAACAGGTCAAGAGCGGGAACAAGCAATGCCACCCGGGAGACCTGTGGTAGCATAGCTTTACCCCGTGGCCTACCCCCATCCATAACTCACGCATCGCTGAAAGCAACCATGCAAACCTCCATCATCTACACCCGCGTATCATCCGCCGAGCAAGTGCAAGGATTAAAAAACCTGCGCCACAAACTGTGCCACAAAATGCAAACTAAAATGATTAAATCATTGGAAAAACATACAAAAAACGTCATTATGAGTAATTAAAATGGGTTCGAGTCCTGTAGCGCCCACCAATTTGAAAAGCAGACTCCGGAGAGGGTTTTCACCATGACACTTACCATCGCCAGCCACCAACGTAAATTCCCCGTGGACCGCAAACGGCTGTCCTCGCTCGTGCGGCAGCTTCTGGCGCTGGCGCAACGGCGCACGCCCGGCGTGACATGGCAGGAGGTCGCCATCCACCTTTTGGATGACGCGGGCATCGCGCCGATAAATGAAGCCGTCATGGGGCACACGGGCGCAACGGATGTCATCACGCAACGCTACGATTCCTGTCCGGGAGAGCCGGAGGGGTTGCGGGGCGAGTTGTTTGTGAACGTGGAACGCGCGTTTACCGTTCCGCGCCGCAAACAGTGGACCGCGGAACAGGAGTTGGCGCTTTACCTCGCGCACGGCCTCGACCACCTGACAGGCGCGGACGACGCTACCCCCTCCGCCCGCGCAACCATGCGCCGCCGCGAGCTGGCGTGGCTCCGGAAGGGGAATGCCCCCGATGCCCAAGTGGAATGTCCAATATCCAACAAGGAATGACCAATGTCCAAGTGGGGTGCGCTGTGGAGAAGTTCTAAAGTTCGAGAGTGCTAAAGTACTAAAGTTTTGCTTCGGGTAAATCTAATGTCCCGTAGTCCGTTGTCCCGTAGTCCAGCATTGTGGATAAACAAGGGCTTGACCTGAACAGGGCTTTGTGATTATATTCTCTTTTTAAAGTTTAAACAGGAAAAGGGGAATGGTTATGCGTATCAAATCGTTCGTGATGATTGCGGTGGTGGCGGCGGCGGCGGTGGCGTCGGCCGAGGTGAAGAAAATCTATGTCTCGCCAGACGGCAACGACAAAGGCTCGGGGTCGAGCTGGCGGCCGTTCGCGACGTTCGCACGTGCCCAGCAGGCGGTGCGTGAAACGAAGCAGGACGGGAAGCGTTACGAGCGTATCGAGGTGCTGTTCGCGGGTGGGGCGTACCGCCTTGACGCGCCCGTCATCATCGGCGCGGAGGACGGCGGCACGGATAAAATGATCGTGATTTACAAGGCGCGTTCCGACAAGATGCCCGTGTTCACGGGCGGGCGCAAAATCACGGGCTGGACCGTGGGCGCGGATGGCGCATGGTCGGTGACCTTGCCGGAGGTGAAAAACGGCAACTGGAATTTCACCCAACTGTGGGTCAACGACGTGCGGCGCTTCCGCCCCAAACTGCCCAAGACGGGTTACTTCAAGACCGTTGACGGGTTCGAGAAAATGGAGGTCGGGCATCCGAAATTTGCCAGCGGGTTTATCTTCGAGGGGAACGACCTGAGCGCGTCATGGGTAAAC
>WREK01000168.1 GCA_009779355.1 Betaproteobacteria bacterium
CCTTGCTGCGGGCTACACAGTTCCATTGGTTTTGACGCAGCCGGACCGCCCTGCCGGGCGCGGCATGAAGCTCACGGCCAGCGTTGTGAAACAGCTCGCCTTGGCGCGCGGGCTTGCCATCGGCCAGCCGGAGCGCCTGCGCACGGATGAACAGCGCGCGAGCCTGAAGGAAAGCCGCCCCGATGTGCTGGTCGTCGCCGCTTATGGCCTGATCCTGCCCCCGGAAGCATTGGCTCTGCCCCGGCTTGGCTGCCTGAACATCCATGCTTCGCTTCTGCCGCGCTGGCGCGGTGCGGCCCCAATCCAGCGCGCCATTGAAGCAGGCGACGCCGAGACGGGCATCACCATCATGCAAATGGATGTCGGACTGGACACCGGCCCGATGCTCTTGCGCCGGAAGGTCGCAATCGCGCCCGAGGACACGGCAGCCAGCCTGCATGACAAGCTGGCGCACCTTGGCGCAGAGGCCATCATCGAGGCGCTGGCACGGCTGGAAGCAGGAGATTTGCCCGCCGAAACACAACCGGCGACAGGCGTGACCATCGCCCGGAAAATTTCCCGTGCCGAGGCTGGAATCGACTGGCGCAGGCCGGCAACCGAACTGGCGCGGCAGATACGTGCTTTTAACCCGTTTCCAGTCGCTTTCGGTCAGATACGCGAGACCACGATCAAACTCTGGACAGCGCACACGGTGCCGGGATGTGGTGAGCCGGGTAGCATCCTTCACATTGATGCATCCGGGATCGTGGTAGCCTGTGGCGAAGATGCCCTGTGCGTCACGGAACTGCAACGGCCAAACAGCCGCCGGATGGCAGCGGCGGAATTCCTGCACGGCTTTGCGCTTGCTACTGGGGAACGTTTCACGCAGCCAGCGGCAGAAGAGGCTTGAATCTGGTTCGAACTGCCTTCATCTACCGTTTTGATCTCCCACCGAATCAAGTAAAGGAAAGACACATGTTTGGTAACTGGCTGAAAACCTCCATCCTGATGGCTGGCATCGTTGCCCTGTTCGGCGCTGTCGGCGGCGCGATCGGCGGCCAGCAGGGCATGCTGATCGCCCTTGTCGTGGGGGGTGCGACGAATTTGTGGGCTTACTGGTTCTCGGACAAGATGGTGCTGAAAATGTACCGGGCGCGCCAGGTAGATGCCGCTTCTTCACCCTATCTCTACAACATGGTGAAGGAACTCGCGCAGCGCGCAGACCTGCCCATGCCCAAGGTCTACGTCATTGACGAACACCAGCCCAACGCCTTTGCCACGGGGCGCAACCCAGGGCACGCCGCCGTGGCAGCCACCTCCGGCATCATGCAACTGCTTTCCGAACGAGAATTGCGCGGCGTCATGGCGCATGAACTTGCCCATGTCAAACACAGGGACATCCTGATTTCCACTATTTCCGCTAC
This sequence comes from Betaproteobacteria bacterium, assembly GCA_009779355.1. Classification (GTDB taxonomy): domain Bacteria; phylum Pseudomonadota; class Gammaproteobacteria; order Burkholderiales; family Rhodocyclaceae; genus WRNU01. The sequence goes on from WREK01000168.1 coordinate 1,404, forward strand.
CGTCGCAGGCGCAATTGCTGCGCTGGCACAATTCGGCATGTTCTTCGGCGGGCGCGATAACCAACGCTCCCATCCGGCAGCCCAGATACTGGTCATGCTGGTTGCGCCACTAGCGGCCATGTTGATCCAGATGGCCATCAGCCGCACGCGCGAATTCGGCGCGGATCGTGGCGGTGCGGAAATCTCCGGCGACCCCGGTGCACTGGCCGATGCCCTGCTCAAGATCGAGTCCTACGCCAAGGGAATTCCGCTCCAGGCTGCCGAGGAGCATCCGGCCACGGCACAGATGATGATCATCAACCCCCTCCTGGGCGGCGGCCTGCGCAGTTTGTTTTCGACCCATCCCGCCACGCAGGATCGTGTTGCGCGCCTACGTGGAATGAGGTGACATGATTCGCCTGATCCTGCTGGCGGCGGCGATCTTCCTTGCGCCGCTTCAAACGGCATTCGCCACCCCGCCCGCAACGCCGTGGCGCGGCGCAGCCTTTTCCGGAGACCGTGCCGCACTGGAAAAACTCGCCGCTAGCGGGGCAAACGCGGTGCGTGTCTATCACGAAAGGGATGCCTGGGTGCTCGACGAAGCCCGCAAACTCGGGATCGGCGTACTCATGGGGCTGGATGTCGGGTTGCCGCGCTACGGTTTCCGTCTCGACGACCCCAAGGCCATCGCCGCGCAGGAAAACCGCATTCGTGCGTTCGTGCAACGCCACCGAAACCACCCCGCGCTATTGGCCTGGGTCATTGGCAATGAAGTCGAACATGGCATGAACGACCCCTTGCCTGCGTGGCGCGAAATCAATCGTCTGGCAGGCGTGGTCAAGAAACTCGACCCCGCTCATCCCACCGTGATGTCGGTAAACGACGGCGAGCCACAATACCTGAAACAACTCGCCGGATGTTGCGCGCACATCGATATGATTGGCCTCAACCTTTACGCAGGCGCGGCATTCGGCCTGGAGGACCGCATCCGCGCCGCAGGCATTGGCAAGCCATTGCTGATTGCCGAACTTGGCCCGCTCGGGCAATGGCAGGCAGGCCGCAAACCCTGGGGCGCGCCGGTCGAACTCACCAGCCGCGAAAAAGCGGATTATTTCCGCCGCGTACTGGCCGAATTGGGCAACAACCCGCAAATCCGTGGCGTTTTCGCCTTTCTGTGGGGCGTAAAGCAGGAACAGACCGCAACCTGGCACAGTCTATTGCTTTCGGACAACACCCTCACCGAGATAACCGATGCGCTGGCCGAAGCCTGGGGCCGTCCAAGCGCCAAGCCTGCGCCGACCATCCTCGGCATCGGCATTTCCGCCGACGAATTCGCGCCGGGCGCGGTTGTTTCGTCCACCATTGAAGTACGCGGCGAAGCCCTCATCACCAAATGGCTAGTGCGCAAGGAAGCAACCGAACTGCGCGGGGGGGGCGAAGCGGGACCTCTACCGGAGGCGGTCGACGTGGAAGTGCTTTCTGCGGAGACCTCCAGCACCCGTTTCCGCGCCCCTTCGGTTCCTGGCGCATATCGCTTGTTTATTACCGTGCGGAACGAGAATGGGAATGGCAAAGCGGCTACGGGGAATTTGCCGTTTCTTGTGAGGTAGGGGGTATTAAGCCTCAAAAATAATCAGCCATCACTTCATGAACCCATGCCGGTTCAACTACGGTTTCGATGCGATCGAAAGCGGTGTAATACGGTTTTATATCAATTACCAGGGTACCATCAATAGCGTCTAACCGCCTGACTTTTAGAATATTTTCGTTGCAACTCAAAATATCAACAACTGACAATCCAATTGGATTCGATCGATTCTTAGCGCGTTGGGCAAAAATACCAACCTCAGGCCATTTGGCTTGACCACGCGGCCTGCGGACTAAATCTCGATTGTACTCAAATGATGCCTGATGCAGCCAAGTTAAAATAATTGCGTGCGAAAATTCTGACAACCCTGCTAAAGCAGCCGCCCAAGTACTTTGTAGATGAATTTCAGCTTCGATATTTCCCCAATTTTCATCCACACGAGACAAAACCGGAGAGCGGACAATACCAATAGGTTGAATCACAAATGGTTCACCCATCACAAAACCTCCTTTTGACAACAGCACGCGGTGCCCGGAGTGAATCGTAGGGCGGCCAAGGCCGAAGGCCGCCATCCGCCGGTGCTAACCTTTTGATGCGAAACATCACATTTTATTATCTGGGCTACGCGTGCTGCCTCCTTACCGCATCCGCCTTTACCGGCACACCATTATTCCTCGTCTTCTTTGGGACTCGGTTTCACGTTGCCGCAATTCGCGCTCAACCAGCGGCTAGAGCTATTCAATTCAAAGCTCTGTCCGTTGATCACCGTCTGCTGATGGGAGGAATAGGCAGTATCGCTGTGGAGGGTCAATTTGGATGTGCCTTCTGCTTTGCCGCTTAGAGGTGGTTTTACAGGGCAGGTAGAGGATACCGTGGCTGTATTGCCCGCCACTTGCAGTGAAAAGTTGCAAACAATCCCCCCCTCCTTAGCCATATCTTTTGTCATAAATTGGATCATATTTTCACCCATCGCTTTGGGTGTGTATACGATAGTTTTGGCCTCTTCGGGGGTGACGCACTCCTTGTCAGTTGTGGTCAAACGCCCATCAATTATTTTGAATGTTCTGCCCATGTTTTGGCTGTAGGAGTCTTCCATTTTCTTACGCTCGGCGGGCGACAATTTAGCCCTCTGCTTCACTTCGGCAGGGTCTTCTGGAAACTCTTGCCCGGTCGTTTCCCAAAGCCCAGGTTTCATGGACTGGGCAAAGGCCGTAGAAGTAAATAGCGCACCCACTAAAACTCCCAATAGTTTATATTTCATGATGTTTTCCAAACAGAGACAAAAAAGAGGCGAAACAACTTTAGCAAGCGAAGGCCGGATATGTCAAACGCCAAGCCGGTTAACCCCGCTTACTAATGCGCGGATCGAAGCCGTCACGATGTTCTCATCCATCCCTGCGCCATAGCATTCGCCTCCATTCCCATTAGCGCCTGCAAGTTCGAGAAATGCGCAGGCACGGGCATCTCCTCCATCTCGGCTGGCAGAGACCGACTGTTCTTCAAAGCTGCGCACCCGCACATCGATCCCTGCGCCGCGCAAGGCGTGTACCGCCGCATCGATGGGGCCGTTGCCGCTGCCGTCAAGCGTATGGCGCTGGCCGTTGATCTCGACGGTGAGTTCGATACCCTGTGCATCGCCTTCTTCGCGCAGGTGATGCCCGACATAACGTACTAGCAAGCACGGTTCGAGATAAGTCCGGGAGAAAAGCCGCCAGATCGCTTCGGCGCTCATTTCCCCGCCGGATTCGGTTTCTTTCTGCACCTCGCGCGAAAACTCCACCTGAAGGCGGCGCGGCATGGCAATGCCGTAGCGGGTTTGCAGTAACCAGGCGATACCCCCTTTGCCGGACTGGCTGTTGACCCG
>WREK01000169.1 GCA_009779355.1 Betaproteobacteria bacterium
CGGGTCGGTGCTCGCCCTCGACGACGCCTCCCTGTTGCTCATCGCCACCATTGCCAGCATTTCGCTTTTTGGCATCGCCCTGCTGTTCCGGCCACTGACGCTGGAGTGCCTCGACCCCGCCTTCCTGCGTGCGGTCAGCCGCATGTCCCCGGTTGCGCATTACGGCTTTCTGCTGCTGGCCGTGCTCAACCTCGTAAGCGGCTTTCACGCCCTTGGCACCCTGATGGCCGTCGGTATCATGATCCTGCCCGCAGCCTCCGCACGGCTCTGGACGCGCAGATTATCGACCATGCTGGCGCTGGCGGCAGGGCTGGCGCTCATCGGTGGCATCGTCGGGTTGCTGCTTTCCTTTTATACCGACGTACCCGCAGGGCCCGCCATCATTCTCGTCTGCGGGCTTGCATACTTCCTCTCCCTGCTTGCTGCACCCAGCGGCCTCGTCGTCCCGCGCCTGCCAAGCCATCGGCATTTGAGGTCATGATATTGATGCCCATCCGTTTCCGGCTCCCGCTACGCCGCGCGTGGTTATGCCTTGCACTCGTGGTTTTCGCTGTTTCCGGCGCACGTGCCGCAGAACTGGAAGTCATCACCAGCTTCAGCATCCTTGGCGACCTGACCCACCAGATTGGCGGTGAACGGATAAACGTGCATACCCTCGTCAAGCCTGGGCAGGATGCGCACGCCTATGAACCTCGCCCCTCCGATGCTCGCCGTATCAAGCGCGCGGGGCTGGTCGTGCTCAACGGCCTCGGGTTTGACGACTGGCTGCCCCGGCTGGCGCGCGCCTCCGGCTACCAGGGAACACTGCTCGTTGCGAGCGACGGTATCCGTCCGCTGACGATGCTCAGCGAAAATGGCAGCCACGCGCATCACGGGCACGCCGACCCCCATGCCTGGCAGGATGTTGCCAACGTCCAGGTTTACGCCGCCAATATCGCCGCTGCCCTGATTGCCGCCGACCCCGGCGGCGCGGACATCTACCGCGCCAATGCCGCCCGCTACCGCGCCGCGCTTGATGCGCTCGACGCCGACATCCGGGCCGCCATTGCCCGTCTGCCGCAAGAGCGCCGCCGGGTCGTGAGTTCGCATAATGCCTTTGCCTATTTCGCCCGCGCCTACGGTCTGGTCTTCCTCGCCCCGGTAGGCGCCGCCGGGCACAGCAAACCCGGCGCGCGCGACGTGGCCCGCCTTATCGAGCAACTGCGGAACGAAAAAGCGCCCGCCGTATTCATCGAAACCATCATCGACCCCCGCCTCATCGAACGCATCCGCGCCGAGTCCGGCGCAACGACAGGCGGCACGCTCTATTCCGACGCGCTCTCAAACGCCGAAGGCCCCGCGCCTACCTACATCGCCATGATGCGGCACAACCTCGACACGCTTGTGAAGGCGCTTGCCGCGCACTGAATTCGTGTTCAGGCACATCCTCCGCCGACATTTCAGTGCCTTGCGGCAGAATCGTAGTAAGGTTCGTCGTGACGATGGAGGTACCAATGCTCACCCTCTCACTGGCCCAACTCGATTTCATCATCGGGGATCTTTCCGGCAACGTGACCCGAATGGCTGCCGCTGCCCGGAAAGCTGCCTCAGATGGCGCACAGATAGTCGTTTTCACGGAACTGGCGCTCACCGGCTATCCGCCTGGCGGCCTGCTCGGCGAGCAGGGTTTCCTTGCGCGGGCCGATGCGGCGCTGATGAAGCTCTGCGATGCCAGCCGTGTCGCGCCCAACCTTTATTGGGTCGTGGGCGCGCCCACGTGGCCCAGGTCGGACAAGGTGCTGGAAAACAGCCTGCTTGTGCTGAAAAACGGGCAAATCGTCCTCCAGTACGCAAAGCAGCGTTTGTCGGCCTGCAACGTATTCGACGAACGGCGCTATTTCGAGCCGGGGCCGGACGTAGTGGCATCTCTGGAGATTGGCGGCCTGCGTGTCGGGTTTCTCATCGGCGGGGATGCCTGGAACGACGAAGGCAAGGAGGGCATGCACAACCCGCTTGACCGGCTGGCAGCGAAAAACCCCGATCTCGTCATCGTCATCGACGCCAGCCCATCGCACGTCAGCATGCGCAGGGAGCGTCACGCCCGCATTGCAGCGGCAAGCCGCCACCACGGATTTCCAATGGTGTACGCAAACCAGGTCGGCGGCCACGACCAACTGGTGTTCGACGGCGCATCCTTCGCGGCCACGCCGAACGGCATTGTTTTCGAGGCGGCGCGTTTTGAAGAGACTGTAACCACCCTGCGCTTGCAGGACGGTGCGTTCCTGGGCGTCGGAGCGCCTCCTGCCGCCGGGTTGCTGCTCATGGAGTTTTATCGCCGCCAGATTGTCCTTGGGCTGCGTGATTACACTCTGCGTTGCGGCTTCGGCAAAATCATCGTCGGCTCTTCCGGCGGCATTGACAGCGCACTCGTGCTGGCGCTGGCCGCCGAAGCGCTGGGGCCGGAAAACATCATCGCGGTGACGCTTCCGTCCCGTTTTTCCAGCATGGGCAGCGTCAGCGACTCCGTCGCGCTGTGCCGGAACCTCGACATCAAACTCTTCGAGCATTCTATCCGCGACCTCGTCGCCACATACGAGCAAGGGTTCAATGCCGCTTTCGGCGAACCGCTCCGGTGGCTGGCGCTAGAGAACATGCAAGCCCGCGCGCGCGGCACGGTTTTGATGGAATACGCCAATCAATTCGGAGCCTTACTGCTGGCTACCGGCAACAAAAGCGAAATATCGGTGGGCTATTGCACGCTTTATGGCGACACCAACGGTGGCCTGGCGCCAATCGGCGACCTCTACAAAACGGAAGTTTTCGCACTTTCCCGCCATATCAACGAGACCGCCGGACGCGAACTGATTCCCGAAGCCATCATCAACAAAGCGCCTTCCGCAGAACTCGCGCCCGGCCAGAAGGACAGCGACAGCCTGCCGCCTTACCCGGTGCTGGACACAATCCTGAAAATCCTGATCGAAGGCAAACATCTGTGCGCCGAAGAACAAGACGAGCTCAAAGCCGCCTGGGATGAACTGGCAGGAACGAAGGACGGCGTGGCTCTCATCACGCGGGTGCGGCAGATGATTTGGAAAAGCGAATTCAAACGCCGGCAGGCCGCACCAATCCTGTACCTGCGTCCTCAGCCATCCGGGGGCCGGTTCCCTGTCGCGGCGAAGCATGAACATATAACCAGCGCAGTCCCTGCCTTTTATGGCGGGGCGCACAGAACATCATGAGCAACGGATGCGCACGGTTCGATGCGGCAATACTGATTGGCCGATTTCAGCCTTTCCACAACGGGCACGCCGCACTGCTCGAACAAGCGCTGGAAATGGCCGCCCATGTACTGGTCGTGCTCGGCTCCTCATTCCGGGCGCCCAACGCCAAAAACCCGTTTACGTGGGAAGAACGCGCCGCGATGATCGCCGCGAGCTTCAAAAAGGCCGACGCCCAACGGATCGTTTTCGTCCCGGTCCGGGACTACTACGACAATGCGCGCTGGGCAGCCGCCGTGGAAGAGGGTGTGCGCGCAGCAATGGAAAAACAGGGACATGCCGCGCCACGTCTGGCGCTGGCCGGTTTTTACAAAGATGCTTCGAGCGACTACCTGAGGCTGTTCCCGCAATGGGCGTTTGCAGCCTCGGAACGGCAGGGCGACATTGACGCAACGCCGATCCGCAGGCTTTATTTCGACAGCAGCGAAGCTGTCCGGGCCGCGTTATATGCCCAGGTTCCGTCAGCGGTTGCCCTGTATCTCGAATACTGGCGGACACAACCCGTCTTCGCCGCCATGCGTGAGGAGCACGAAACCATTGAAGCGGACAAGCAAAAATGGGGGCCTGGCCCTTTCGTTACGCTGGATGCCGTCGTGACGGTCGCCGGGCACGTCCTGCTGGTACGGCGCAGGAACCCACCCGGAAAAGGCTTGTGGGCCATCCCCGGCGGTTTTCTCGAAGGCCGCGAGCGCTTGCTTCAGGGCGCAATCCGGGAACTGAAGGAAGAAACCGGGCTTGACATTGCAGACGCGCAACTTACCGGGGCATGCCGTGCGGTAGCCGTTTTCGACCACCCCGACCGCAGCCAGCGGGGCCGCGTCATCACGCACGCGCATTGGTTCGATTTACCGCTCCCGGCCCTTCCCTTTGTTGCGGGCGCAGACGACGCTGCCGAGGCGCGCTGGTTCCCGATGCCCGGGTTGCCGGACATGGAAACGGAGCTGTTCGAGGACCATTTTGTGATTCTCGATAGGTTCCTGAAAGTTACAAACCCTGTTTGAGCGTCAATTGAGGCATGTCCAAACCTGCCTATCCCGCCATATTTGCCTCCCTCTTGAGGGAGATGGCACGCCGCAGGCATGACGGAGGGAGTCAGCAACGCTAGAACGCGCTCAATAGTTACAGCCTGAGAACTGGAACCCTCACTACTCCCTCCGCCACCCGCCTTCGGCGGGCGGCACCTCCCTCGTAAGGGAGGCTCCTGATCTGCGATGCTGCGCATCGGGTGGCACAACCGTCGGATGGCGCCGTTTCGCGGCTTGTCCGATCTACAGCTCTATCTGATTAGCATATACCCCTCTCCCGCTTGCAGCGAGGGGAGGGGCTTATTAATCAATGCTTTACTGCATCCTGCCGTAACGCTGCCGTAATTATAACGCACAATATACCCAATTAGCAAACTATTATTTTTGGCTCA
>WREK01000170.1 GCA_009779355.1 Betaproteobacteria bacterium
ATAGGCAGGCTTAAGCATGACGATATCATAACACAGCCCAGAGAAAAAACAACACCCCTATTCGTAAAATGACCCGCAATCGTTAAACGGGCGCTTAGCTTTTGAGAGCCATTCATTCACGGAGACTTTGTCAGCAGTCTGACCTCCCTCAAGAGGGAGGCTCCCCTGCGTTGCAGCGTGCAACTACAGGAAAGCCTCATGCTCCAGTGCGGCATCAATGGAGGGGTCATACATACAGGCGCGGCCACGGCCAAGGCGTTTGGCCCGATACATGGCATGATCAGCCGCACGAAGCAGGGTCACCGCATTACTGGCCTGATCCGGAAAAACCGCCATGCCGATGCTCACACCCAACTCGATATCCATCCCTTCCCGTTCTGCCAGACGCAATTTACGCGACATTGCGGACAGGATCTTGTTCGATACGTGGCGCAGATCGTCTTCGCCACTCACGGGCGCGAGCAGAATCACGAATTCATCGCCCCCCAAACGGGCAACAAGATCGCTTTCGCGTACCGCACCGCTCAAACGCTTACCTACATTGACCAGCAGAGCATCCCCTGCGCCATGTCCATAGTTTTCGTTGATATCTTTGAAATGATCGTTGTCAACATACAGGACACCAACCCTGGTTCCATCCATGCGCGCCTTGCTGATAGCGATTTCCAGTTGCTCACTCAGGCAGGCCCGGTTAGCCAGCCCAGTCAGGGCATCGCACATCGTCTGGTTGGACAGGGTTCGATTGACGGTTTCCAGGTGCGACTGCCGTAGCAAAAGTTCAGCATTCCGAACCTGTATCTCACTGAACAGAGCATTGAAATCCTGACCAAGCCCGTTGAACTCAGCGATTTCAAACGCGGGCAGGCGACGGGTGAAATCGCCTTCGAGCCTTGCCGCGTGCGCCATGCCGGAGAGAGATGAAAGCTCGGTGGCAAAACGCCGCTCCATCCAACGCGCCGGCAGGTGCGCCATCAATACCGCCAGGATCAGGCAAAAACCAAGCACTATCGCCCCACGATACAGGAACCTTATGAACACGGCATCATCGCTGACGATTTCGACGACCCCCAAGGGCTTCCCATCACGATCGACTCCGAACTTGCCCCGCACTGCGCCGCTCGACAGAAATGTGTTTGCTGTTTTTTTCCCATCCTCGGCGGACGTACTGCCGCACGGCTTGGTGGCCTGGGCAAACACATCGCCACTCTCTCCAGTTCCGGAATAAATGGTGATCCGGCAAACTTCTTCGCTGGCAAGAATATTGTTCAATATTTCGCCTGCTGTCTGGCGATCGCCGAACATCATTGCGGCTTCTGTCGCATAGCCGACAGTACGGACAAGATGCATTACGTTGCCATCGCGCATTCCGCGGACGGTATAAAAAAACGTCACGGTAAATACCACGCTGCTGATGAGCAACGTCAGCACGACCGACCAAAAAGTAATGTAGCGAAGCACCCCGAAAAGAGTCTTGCGTCCCGCTTTCACACTAGTGCTCCCGATTACGCTTCGATAACCGCAGCACTTGCGGATTGATCCGCAGAGCGCTACGCGAAACAACATCTTCGTTTATGGCAAACCTATCGATGGTTGCTTCGCCACTCCCCTCCTCGCTGGACAACAGACAAAACATTCCACCCATGCTGCAAAACCTTTCACCATCACCAATGGTCAATACCGGCGCGCCGTCGGCCGAACGCGACAACCTATCCACCTCGCTCATGCCCGTGCCGGAAACATAAACGACATCACATGCATTAGCGGCATTCTCCGGCGCGAAAAGAGTAGTGGTCTTATGCCCGAGTTCGATGGCAGACTGACGAATCGTGGTCAGATGCTGGTCATCTCCAGACAGGCAAACCCTCAACGATTCCTCCCCATTCGGCCAGTGTGTATAACCGACGATGCCCCAAAAAATAGTTGCAAGCTTTGAAACATGCACTTCATCAGCATCGACGACATCCTGTTCCGCTCTGGCGGAAAATACTGGCAATACAAATGTCATTAAAACACATACAGCCATCAACAGAGAAGAAAACGACTTTTTCATAAACCCCCAGTTTTATCTGCGACAACTAGCGGATAATGCGCCCGTGACGAACCGGAAACCAGACCGGCAAAATACGCATTGATTTTATCCGAACATGCGGGCGTTGAAACGTAAAGAATACATGGTGCATGTGTTGACCGAATTCATCTAGCTTGACACCCCCTCCCAAACCGGGCTGCAAGGGAAAATACAGCCTTGACCTGTTTTGTAAATGAGTAGTATTATCATTTAGAAGAACAGGACTGCTTCGCCATGCGCCATTCCCTATCTCCCTCAACTCCCGCACAGGCCAATGACACACTGGCTCTGGTCGGGCATCCGAACGTCGGCAAGTCAGTACTTTTCCACCGTCTGACCGGCACTTACGTCAACGTCTCGAATTACCCCGGAACCACCATTGAAGCCGCGCGCGCAACGGCACGGTTCGACCAGACCGCCTCGCTGCTCGACACGCCTGGCGTGCTCGCCCTGCCCTCGCGTAGCGACGATGAGCGCGCCACAGTGCGGGCGTTGCTCAACGAAAACCTACGGCTCATCGTCCAGGTGGGGGAAGCCAGGAACCTGCGGCGCACGCTCAACCTCACGGCGCTGCTCACCGAACTCGGCGTGCCTCTGGTCATGGCGCTCAACATGGCCGACGAAGCGTGCGCGCGCGGCGTACATATCGACATACAAGCTCTTGCCGAAGAACTGGAGATACCGGTCGTCGCCACCGTAGCGACTGGCGGCGAAGGCATCGCGGCACTGACCGATGCCTTTGCTCACGCTAAAGTGCCCGCCCCGCTGCTGCGCTACGATGCCGAAACCGAACAAGTCATCAATACGGTCGCCGCGCTGCTAGCCGAAGGTGTGCCTCATCCCCATCTGGCCCCGCGCGGGTTAGCCATTTTGCTGCTCGGACGGGATAACGAAGTCGAACGCTGGCTTGCCAGCCAACCTGCGGGCGGCGAAATCCTCCCCCGTGTCCATGAATTCGCCCCGCTTGCCGGGCACGATTCCCTGCCTGCGCGGCTGGCGCGCGAACGCGGACGCGCTGCCGACGCGCTGGCCAGCACCGTCACCCGACAAAGCGCCGCCACCGACCGCACACTTTCACTGCTGGTCGGAAAAATCGCAGTGCATCCGCTGTGGGGCTGGCCGCTGCTGCTGGCCGTGCTCTATGCCGTCTATCTCTTCGTCGGAAATTTTGGCGCAAGTATCCTGGTCGGGCTCATAGAAAAAGATTTTTTTGGCGGCATCCTCAACCCCGCCATCACGGATTTCGTACATGCCCGCCTTGGGGAAGGCTGGCTCACCGACATGCTTGTGGGCCAATACGGGCTATGGACGATGGGCATGACCTACGCGCTGGCACTCATCCTGCCCATTGTCACCACCTTCTTTCTCGCCTTCGGCGTGCTCGAAGATTCCGGCTACTTCACCCGCCTTTCCGTCATCGCCAACCGCGCCCTCACCTCCTTCGGCCTGAATGGCCGAGCCGTACTACCGATGGTGCTCGGGCTTGGCTGCGTTACGATGGCCACCCTCACCACCCGCATCCTCCACACCCCGCGCGAACGTCTCATCACCACGTTCCTCCTCGCGCTCGCCATACCCTGCTCCGCGCAGCTCGGCGTCGTCCTCGGCGTGCTGGGCGGCATTTCCTTTAGTGCGGCAGCCCTCTGGGGACTCAACATCGCGCTCATTCTGCTCGTCACCGGCTGGCTTGCCGGACAGTTGGTCAAAGGCCGCCGCATCCCACTCGTCACCGAACTGCCGCCCATGCGTATGCCCGTAATAGGCAACGTACTCAAAAAAACCGGCGGGCGCCTCAAATGGTATCTCGCCGAAGTCATCCCGCTCTTCCTGCTCGGCACTTTCATCATGTTCGCGCTGGAGCGCCTCGGCGCGCTGCCTTGGATCATCGAAGCCGGGAAACCCGTCGTCACAGGCTGGCTCGGGTTGCCGCCCGAAGCAAGCGCCGCCTTCGTCATGGGGTTCCTGCGGCGGGATTTCGGCGCAACCGGCCTTTTCGTACTGGGCAACCAGTTGAGCGCGCTTCAGGCCGTCGTCGGCATGGTCACGCTTACCCTCTTCATCCCCTGCATTGCCAGCGTGATGATGATCGTCAAGGAACAGGGGTTACGCACCGCCACCCTGATGCTGGCGATCATCATGCCTACGGCCTTTTTCATCGGTGGCCTGATCAACCACTTCCTGCGTCTTTTTATATGAGTTTCCCATGATTGTGCACACCGGACGCATCCGCCTCACCGGCACCCCCTCCGGCCACCACGTGCGGCTGGCCGAATTCGGCGAAGAAATCGACCTCCTGCAACGCGAGCAACTGCTTTCCTACGGCCTCACCGCCCAACAGACGCTCACCGTCCTCCAGCAACGTCCGATGACGGTCGTCCTCTGCGAGCACATGGAACTGGCGCTGGAACGTAGCGTGGCGCATCACATCTGGGTGGAGGTTGTTACTTGCGAGACGGTACCGCCAACAGATTTGACCTAAGGACACGCTGAACAATTCCTGAGCGTTCTGGCATCGTAGGTGCGGGTTTCAAACCCGCCCAAAACATAGCCTGACACATGGCCTGCAAGCCGACGAACGGACATGGACGTGTTTGAAACCCGC